>RFJV01000571.1 GCA_003694775.1 Chloroflexota bacterium
CCCAGCCCGGCCCCGACAAAAAGCAGACCGTAAGCCGCCAGCCAGATATTTCGCTTGCGGCGGTCGGTATGTCCCACCCGGTACAGGTACAGCATACAGACCAGCGCCAGCAAGGCCAGAACCGCATCGGTCACGGCGGTGGTCTGCTCGGTGGGAATGTCGATAAACTGTATCATCCGCCGCTCACCTCTGCCAAACGGTCAACCAGCCGCTCGACCAGCCCCATAACCACCGCCTCGGCTGTGCCGGACTCGTCCAGCTCCGGATTCCACATCGTCACCGACACCGCCGCCACCTGGCCGGTCCCGGCCAGACGGGCCAGCACCTGCTCCACCAGCGCCAGCGACGGGCCGCCTTCGGCCTTGTAGTTCACCGCCGACAGGTCGGACAGGTGCAGGACATCCACGTCGAAATGGATGTAGATGGGCCGGTCGGGCAGGCTGAGGGTCAGCAGGTCCGCCATATCGGGCAGGTGGGTCAGCCCGGAGCCGGCTACGGCTTCCTTTTCGCCGGGGTCCAGGTCGCGGGCATCGGTGAGGATGACGTGCCGCTCCGGTACAACTGCCGCCCCGGCCCCCTGCACAATGGTCTGGTCGCCGCGTCCGCACAGCATCGCCAGCGGCATCCCGCCGATAAAGCCGCTGGGGGTGGTTTCCGGGGTGTTGAAATCGCCGTGCGCGTCAAACCAGACCAGGGTAAATTCGGGCGTCTGGCGCTGAAGCCCGGCGGCCACACCAATGCTGAAGGTGCAGTCTCCGGCAATGACCACCGGCAAATGACCGGCAGAGCGGGCCGCGGCCACTTCCTCGGACAGGGCGCGGGTCAAAAGGCCCATCCGTTCCAGCGGCGCCGCGTCGGGCGGCAGGTCGACCAGCACCAGCCGCCAGTTGTGCCGGGCCAGGGCCAGCCGCGAGGGGCTAGGCTGTCCCATCCAGTAAGGGCTAAAAATAAACACGGGCTTCATTTTGGCCTACTCATCGGTGTACACAATCCCCGGCGGCAAAAAAGCCTGCCGCTGGGTAAAAATTTCAAACCCGAACCGGCTAAACAGGTGGTACGCCTGGGCGGTCGAATAGAGCATTGTCAACCCGCACCGCTGTTCTGCCGCGTCGCCCAGCATGTGAGACAGTAAGGTTTTGGCGACGCCCCGGTTGCGGTAGCCATCGAGGGTGCAGAGATTCCAGATGCTGGAGGCATCTTCGGCGCACACCAGCGTCCCCGCGCCGACCGGCTGGTCATCCACAAAGGCCAGGTAATGCTGGATGAACTCGTTTTTCAGATGATTGACCGGTATTTTCCTGACCATATCCTCCAGCGGGAAGTCGAATACCCGGTGGAGAACGGTGCAGAACGCGCTCAGGGCCGGGACGGTCCGGACCCGCTGAACCGACACACCGGGCACGGACCAGACATCGGTGGGCGGGCCGCACAAATACATGGCCGGTTCCGGCGGCAGAGGCTGGTAGCCTCTGCGGTCGAGAAAATCGGGGCCGTGCGGAAACCGGTCGTGAATCAGGGTAACGGAATAGTACACCCGGCGCTCAAAAAAATAGGCCGCCGCGTCGGCCAGCGAATCGTCATTCAGGCCGGCAGGGGTCAGGGGCAGAAACATATTAAAATGCGGTCCTCGCAGACCGCTGAACCCCAACGCCCAGTCCTCAGCGACTTCGAAAATTCCCCCCTTGATGGTGTTGAAAAGTACAGCTTGTGCGGCAAGGATGTGATGGTCCAACCTGGCCCGGACTTCAGGGTCAATCATGGGTTTACCTCACGCTGGAGGAGGTGGCAACCAGCCTCCGTGGGGATGACGGCTACATGCTACGTGCAACCCGGAGAACTGGCAAATTTACCGCGGAGGAGTGGGGGAGTGTTTAATTGTGAATTTTGAATTGTGAATGGGGTAACAAGGGAGTGAGACAGTTCCGGTCGGGACAGCAACGAGAATACCCATACCGGGCACAGGTGAAAATGTAGGACAACTGCTAGCAGTTGTCCTACAGAAACCACATTTTCAAGGGAATGCGGCCGTCCCGATGGGACACCAACGATGAATGGAACCCCGTAGGGGCGCCCCCCTGTGGTCGCCCAGCCCAGTAGTGGCGGGTCTGAGACCCGCAGTAGTGGCGGGCCTGAGACCCGCCACTACTACAAATCCATATTTTCTCAGGAGCTGGCCCCTGACATACCGCCTCAAACTTTCAGGAGCTAAGACCAGATGGGTCTCCGGTCATAAAATCTTCGGGTGGGACTCCCAGGGCGTCGGCGACGCGGTTGATGTAGTTGAAATAGGCCGCTATCTGCACAATATCGTGGATTTC
>RFJV01000100.1 GCA_003694775.1 Chloroflexota bacterium
GACGGATACGTTCATATATGCGGAGAGGCGATAGTGCGATAATGCGATAGTGCGATAATGCGATAGTGCGATAATGCGATAATGCGCGATTGAGAAAAAATACACCCGTAGTTTATACGATTTTACCCAATCGCGGAAATATTGATAGCTCTGCCATCGAATTTACGAATGGATGAATGGACGATTCGTAAACTCGTAAATTCGTGTTTTCGGGCGGTATTCGTGGACGGCCAAACATTGAAATGCGCCCTTAACTTGACGTAATGTTGTATTGTTCTCCCCTTTTATGGTATAATGGACTTGTATTCGCATAACAATACTTGCTCGTCCTGTTGGAACGCGGATGTGATGCCTTTGGGAGACAGGTAATCCTATGAAGCCACGATACTGGAGCCTGGCGATTGTTTTGATTCTTATCAACTACATCATTTTTGCCACGCTCTTTACCCGCCTTCTGGATACCGATTTCAGCGCGGCTTACGTTACCCGGACTCCCCAGCCTACCTTTACGCCTGCTCCGGCCCAGCCGTTCGTGGTCATCCCCACGCCGACACCGTACATCCCGCCGCCAACCCCAACCGCCACCCGTGTTATCCAGCCGGCCGCTCCGCCCGCCGGCGACAGTCTGGCAAACCAGCCGCCGCCTCCCCAGCCGGAACTGGTCGCGCCGGGACCGGTCAATATTCGTTCTGGCCCCGGTCTGAACTACAGCGTGATTGGCCGGCTCAATCCCAACACCACTGCCGCCATTGTAGGCCGCAACACCGACGCGTCCTGGTGGCAAATCAAAATCACCGACGACCGCTTTGGTTGGGTGTCCAATTCGGTGGTGAGCGCCCGCAATACCGAAAATGTCCCCCTGGCTCAGGCTCCCGCACCGCCGCCGGCGCCCCCCTCTCCCCAGCCGGCCAGCAGTGCCCCACCGGCCCAGTCCCAGCCTCAGCGCCCCAAATACCAGTACGAGCCTACCGGCTGGTACGACGACACCAACCACGGCCTGACCCGCTTTATGGGCGAAATCAAGGATGTCAACGGCAACCCGGTGAACGGGGTATTTGTTCAGGCCAGCTGTGGGGATTATTCCACCATTTCTTACCCTTCTGGTCCGGTCGGATGGGGGGCGTTGGGCGAAAGCGCCGACTGGCCGCCCGGTTTTTACGACATCACCGTCGACTCCAAGCCCGTGCCCTGCATCTGGACGCTGACCGTGGTGGAAACGGACGACCGCAAAACGGTCAAGGCCCGTCTCTCCGAGAGCGTGCCGGTGGAAGTCACTTTCGATAAGTCGGTCATCGTGGCTAACTGGCGCAAGAATTGGTAAGCAGGATAACTGCTAGCAGTTGTCCTACTGATTTTCGGGCGAAACTCGAAACGGCCGGCTGTAAGCCGAAAACAGCATCCCACGCTCGTCGGGCCAGGTAAACCGCAGACGGTACACGCCCGGAGCCAGGCCGGTCAACCACAGGTCAAACTGCGCCCGCACCACCTCGCCCGCCTGCCACTGCCGGGGCGGATAATCCACGCCCGCCGGCGGCGCGGTCAGCCGGAGGCCCGTTTCCTGCCCCCAAATCGTTTCCACCGCCATCACCATCTGGTCAGACATGGAGGCCGCGGTCTCCCCGGCCTGCCAGTATAGAGTCACGTGAAGCGGGTCGCCCGGATAAAGGGGCGTCTCCGGCGTGGAGCGGTAGCCCGGCTTGTACAGGTCGTACCCCAGCAGGGTGGCCCCGCCCACCGGCGTCCTGCTCCGCACCTGCAGGCGCAGAGCCTCCGGCGGAAACGGTTTCTCAGGCCGGACCACTTCAATTTCTCCCAGCTCGACAAAATCCTGCCGACTGCCCGCCTGCGGCAGTCGCTGGCCGGTGGCGCTGTGGTACAGCCCGGCAATCAGCCGGTAGCGACCGGGCGGCGTGCCCGGCTCGATAAACAGCCCGTGCCGGTCGACCACCGCCGCGGCGGGAGTCCAGTCCGTGGTGGGCGTCGCCGGCGACGCGTCCCGCTGACCGGCCAGATGCCCGGCCCCGTCCAGGGCCTGCACAAACACCGTGTACGGCTCCGACAGCGCGGCGTCGGTTTGCCAGGTCAGCTCCACCTGCAGGATGTCGCCCGCCACCACCTGCTCCCCGGACAGGGCCACCTCCACCAGCCGGATATGTTCGCCCAGCCGGACATTCACCGCCTGCCGCCGGCGGTTCATTTCGACCTGCCGCCCGGCGTAGCTGACCAGCCGGACGTTGCCGTACCAGCGGTCTGTGGCCTTGTAGAGATTCTGGTTGAGCCAGCCCTCAATCAGCCCCTGCGGGTCGGCCTGGTGCTGTGCCCAGTAGACCGCGTACACATTCCGGTGACGGGCGGCAATCTGCGCCAGCTCCTGCACCGTGGCGGTCTGGTCCAGGGGACGGCGCCGCGGCAGGGGGTACACCTTTGCCGCGGCGGGGGGCGGCTGGCGGTAGTAGTAGCCGAACACGTCCTGCTGGCCTTCGGCGTTCAGGATAACCGCATCGTCCGGGCCGGACACGGCCTTGATGAAAGCTACAATGCCCCGGTAGTCGTCGCGGGCGAAGGCCGGGTTCGTATAGTAATGGTACAGAGCCAATGCCGACCCGCCGGCCAGCGCGGCCAGCGCCGCGGCGGAAAAGACCAGTCCGGGCAGGCCGGGCAAACTGCGGCGAAGCTGAACCAGCGACAGGGCCAGCAGGAGTGCCAGGGCTGGCCCGGCCACCAGCAGAAATTTCAGAAAGGCGGGGCTGTAGATGACCAGGGTCAGCACCACCGGCAGGAGGAGCCACAGCCAGACCAGCAGAAGGTCACGGCGGGTGTTCTGTCCCCGGCGGATGCCGGTCAGGCTGACCAGCAGAAGCGCGGCCAGGCTGGCGGTCAGTCCCCAGCCGGTAGCCCACGGCCACGACAGGCCAAACAGCAGGGTGGCGGCTGTGGTGTGGAGCGCGGCCGGCAGGTCAACCGCGGCCCGCTCTGCCGGCCAGGTGGTCACCTGCCGCCAGGCGATGGGAAGCCACGGCAGGTAGAGCACCGCGGGCACGGCCTGGGCCGCCAGCCAGCCAGCGGCCTTGCGGCGCAGGTCGGCGGGATTTTGCCAGACATGCCCCAGCGCGGCCAGGTTGACCGTCAGGGGAACCAGGGGAAAGGCGTAATGGGTGTACAGGCCGGCGGTGGCGGCCGCGGCGTACCCGGCCAGCGGCCAGAAAGCCGGTCCGGCCGTGTCGAAATAACGGTGTGCTGTGTATACCGCGACCGCGGCCAGGAGGGTCAGCAGGATGTACATCCGGGCCTCCTGGCTGTAGTACACCTGAAACGGCGACACCGCGGCCAGAGCCGCGGCCAGCAGACCTACCCGTGGGCCGAACATCCGCCGTCCCAGCCGCCACACCAGCCAGACCAGCCCCACCCCCAGCACTGCAGACAGGGAACGCAGGCCGGCCTCGGTGGAACTAAAGGCCGCAGTCCAGATTTTCAACAGCCAGTAGTACAGCGGCGGGTGAATGTCGAACGCGGTGCGGCGGGCAATTTCGGCAAAGGTGTGTTCGGCCAGGGCCGCGCTGTTTCCCTCGTCGGACCAGAGGGACTGCCCGGCCAGCCGGTAAAAGCGGAGCCACGCCGCCAGGGCCAGAATGAGCGGGATAGAAAGACGGGTGCGGGAAGCTGGTTTAGGAGACATTGCTATCTGAAGGTGGCCATACTGACAATGGAAAAGATGTCTGCTCCATCGCGAAGCATCTGGAATAACCTGAGGTTCAAGTCGCCATCCGGGTAGTTGGTCTTTTCCTGAATCATTATCAGCTCCACAATCACCAGCAAAAACTCAATCGAGTACTCTCCGTACTGCTCCAGGTCGCTGAACGGGTAGATATGGGATGGGGAAAAAATTTGCAGGCTGGGGGGAAATGTTGTGCTGGGATGCACCTGCATAATCAAATTGTTAATGATGTGGTCGAGCAGTAGATTGGTCAGGGTGGGGTTGCCGCCGCGCTTGGCAAACAAATCGACAATGAGATGAATATGTTTGGGAGTTCGCCATCTTTTGCCCGGTTCCCGGTATTTAACGATAAAGTCATACCGCGATTTTTTCCCCGGCAGGACTTCAATTTCAACCCCCTTTGCTGTGGTGTAAATAACCGGCATGATTTTATCTACTCCTCGGCCAGGAAGTAAGAAATGGGTTTGTTGTACAGCCGGGCAAATGCCTCAAGCTCAAAGATATCCAGCCGTCGCTTGCCGGTTTCACAGCGTGAAATGTAGGACTGGGTTTTCCCCAGTCTGTTAGCCGCTTCAACCTGGCTTAATCCCAGCGCCTCTCTGGCTTTGCGCAAGTTCAGGGCAACATGATGGGGGGTGGTCTGCTTCATTGCTTTACCTTTATGCAAAAACTGCATAAAAAAGGCGCTCCAGCTAGCTGGAGCGCCTTTTTTATCACCGGAATAAAGTGTTTATTTCTATACTTCATAGTTAAGCACCAGCAGTTCTCTAATTTTTCCGCGTCCTTCAGGGTTGGAATTGATAGCACGGGATGCCTTGACTGCAATGCAGTTAAAATCTTTGTACAGGGCTAAAGTATCATCAACCCACGAGTTGCTCAGCATGAGTTTACAGCCGCGGTGGTCCAATTCTCTAAAGACTGAGGCCAGAGCTTGCTGTTCTTCTTCGCCAAAGGGAGTTTCTGTATAGCTTGTGAAGCTGGATGTTTTAGACAGGGGGGCGTACGGCGGGTCAAAATAGATAAAGTCCCCGGCTTGCGCCCAGGATAGAACTTCGCGGAAATCCGCCGTTTTCAGTTCGACCCCCTGCAGAGCGAAGCTGGCGCTTTTTAGTTCTGCTTCTTCAAAAACGCGAGGATTAACATAGCTCCCCATTGGGACATTGAACTGCCCGGAGCGGTTCACCCGGTACAGACCGTTGTAGCAGGTTTTATTCAGGTAAATAAATCGGGCGGCTCGTTCCACGGGAGACAGATTTTCGACCTGTAAACTGCGGATGGAGTAATAGTAGTCCTTACTGTGCCGTTCACGGTGGCGGGTTAGCAGGACTATCAGCTCGTCAACGTTGTCCCGCACCGCCACATAGCAGTTTATCAGTTCTGCGTTGGCATCGGTCAGACGAGCAGTTTTGAATTGAATCAATCCCTGTTTGCGCAGGGTAAACAACTGCCAGTAGACAGCCGCGCCGCCGGTGAATGGCTCGCTGTAGCGTTCAAAGTACCTGGGAAAAAATGGTGTAAGCTGAGGGAGCAGTTGGGTTTTGCCGCCGGCCCATTTCAGGAATGGTTTGGGGTAGATATTGACGGCTTCCATGTCAAACAAACGCGGCTGGTTGCCCTGCATTTCGACCTCCTTATGCAATTATTGCATAAAAAGGCGGTTTCGGCAATTATGTCCCTTCCGACTGCCGCCGGTCCCACCACACCGCCAGACCGGCCAGCGCGGCCAGCACCATTGCCCCACTGCCCAGCCGCTTCAGCAGGCGGCTGGGCCGGTTTTCCACAATGTACTCATCCACCCATACCGGCCCGTCCAGCACCACCAGCCGGACGCGATGGGCCGTGTTGGGCAG
This sequence comes from Chloroflexota bacterium, assembly GCA_003694775.1. Classification (GTDB taxonomy): domain Bacteria; phylum Chloroflexota; class Anaerolineae; order 4572-78; family J111; genus J111. The sequence goes on from RFJV01000100.1 coordinate 5,566, forward strand.
GTCCGTAGCGATGGGGTGGCGGGCAAAGCCGTGCCCCAGACTCAGTTCCTCTGCCGGGCGGTCGTCAACCTGCACCTGCAGACGGCCCGGCCCGGCGGCCACAATACTCAGCTGGCTTCCTTCAAAGGTAAAGCGGGCCGTGCTGTCTGCCTGCCCCCTCAGGGCCTGTCCAAAGCTGGCCGGCGGCTGGTCGACCACCTGCCAATCGCCCTCGTACTGTACGGCCCAGTGTCCGGCCTGGTGGCGGCCGCGGTACATCACCGCCGGTTCGGCAGTTTTGGCCTGCAGGGCGTGGTAAACGGGCAGGGGGGTAAAATCCGGCTCGACCATCCGGAAGTAGTATTGGGGATTGCTGTCCCGCTCCCGGTCGTCGGCCTGCTTGAAGAACCAGTAGAAGCCCACGCCCAGCCAGGGCCATTCTTTCTGCATGCGCTCGTAGGCCAGCACGGTGTAGTGGGCCTGCTGTTCCAGGCTGACCTGCCCGTAGACGGGGGGAATGCCGCTGTCGGGCGGGGTGGTGTTCCAGCCCAGTTCGCTGAGCCAGATGGCCTTGTGCGCGTCGCCGTTGCGGACCATGACGTCGCGGATATAGAGAGGCCGGGAAAAGTTGAGCACCCGCGCCTGCATCCGCCGGTCGGTGGGGCCGCTCCAGAGACCGTAGCCCTGCATAGCCAGCACGTCAAAATACGGGGCCGCGCCGGCATCGTACATCTGCTGAAGAAAGAGCACGTCGCTCAACCCGCCGGGACTGATGAGCTGGCCGTCGGGGGCGTAGCGCCGCACCCGGTCCAGCTCGATGGTGGCGGCCAGAGCGCCCATCACCACAATGGCGTCCGGGTCTACGGCCTTGATGCGGGTGTAGCCCTCCTTGAGCAGGGCGGTGTATTCTTCCGCGTTGATGGGGTACTGCCCCCATTCGGGGTAGATGTTGGGTTCGTTCCAAATCTGGTAGGCCGGAATGCGTCCCTTGTAGCGGGTGGCTACGGCCTCCACAAAGTCGCCGTAATCCTTGATGTTATCCGGTGGGGCAAACGTGCCCACGGTGTCGGTGAGGGCGCGGGTCCAGGCCGGGGGGTTGCTGAGCCGGGCCATAATGTTGATGTCGTACTTTTCGGCCAGGTCTACAATGTGGTCGTACTTTTCCCAGGCCGACCGGTACGGTTCGTGGCGGCGGTCTTCAAAATCGCCCTTGCCGTGGATTTCGATGTCTTCCCAGGCAAACTCCTGCCGAATCCACTTGATGCCGGCTTCGGCAATCATCCGCATGGCCTGTTCCCGCTTTTCCGGTTCCACCTCGTTCTGCAGAAACGTGTTGACGCCGTAGGGGTTGACATTCGCGTACTGCACCGGAACATCATCCGCGGTTTGCAGGGGCGGCTGAAGGCGGGTCAGCAGATACTGCACCGTGCCGGAAATCTGGGGCAGGGTGGCTTCCTCCCCGGTGATATTGAACAGAACGGTGTGGACTCGCTGTCTTTGCCAGGCCAGTCCGGCCAGGATGACCACCAGACCGAGCGCGGCCGCGACCGCCAGGCGGGTATTCCATTGGGGTTGCCGGTAACGAATTGGGTTCATAAGATGGGTATTTTACTCAACAAAGGCCGGTTTAGAAAATTGGGCGGGCAGGTAGTTATTCCGGATACTTTTTGGACCATCCAGGCCGTCCGCGAATTTTTCACGAATGCACGAATGGACGGGGTGGTAAAAATCTTTCGTGATTTCGCAGGATACCGGGTTTATTTGCGTGATTATGGCGGGTTCGGTATAATGCAAATGTTGATAAGGGCGGTTAGCTCAGTTGGTCAGAGCGCCTCGCTTACACCGAGGAGGTCACAAGTTCGAGTCTTGTACCGCCCACAGATTGGCCCTTCGCCCCGGCGATTTCATTCGCCGGGGTTTTTGTTTGGGGCGGGGCCTATTTCCAGCCAGTCGAAGCAGGCGGTGTCTGGCCCGTAGGCATACAGCCCCACTACCAGACCGGTAAAAGCGCGCGTGCGGACACCTGCCGCGGGAAGACTGCCCAGA
>RFJV01000572.1 GCA_003694775.1 Chloroflexota bacterium
CCCATTGGCTCATTGAAAATTGGCTCATTGGCTCATTGAAAATTGGCTCATTGGCTCATTGAAAATTGGCTCATTGGCTCATTGAAAATTGGCCCATTGGCTCATTGAAAATTGAACTGGGGGGACTATGAACATCTTGAAATCACTGTTTCGTCGAGGGGGAGAGCGTTTGCTCCAGACAGAAACCCAACCCGCTCCGGCCCGGTCGCCGGAGCCGGAGCCTCCGCCGGTGCAGGAAATTTCGCCGCAGGAGCTGAAAGACCGGCTGAGCACCGGCAACGGGCTGGTCGTGGTGGATATGCGGGCCGGGTGGGAGTACCAGGCCGGACACATTCCCGGCGCGGTGCACATGTTTATTCAGGACATCCCCGCCCGCTTCCGGGAACTGCCGGCAGACCGCACCATCATCTTCCAGTGCTGGCACGGCAACACCAGCCTGGCCGCGGCGGCCTTCCTCATCCAACACGGCTGGCCCGCCGACCGCGTCTTCAGCCTGCAGGGCGGCATGGCCGGCTGGGTGCAGGCCAACGGCATGGAGTCGCTGGAGAAGTAACACCCGATGGAAGCTACCACCTACAAAGACCGCATCAGAGACGACGTGCGCTTTCTGGGCAGTCTGCTGGGAGAGGTCATTCGCCAGCACGCCGGCGAGGCCGTCTTCCAGCGCGTCGAGCAAATCCGCCGGCTGGCAAAACAGCGCCGCCAGTCCGGTGACCCCGCGGCCCAGACCGCCCTGCTGGAGATGGTCGAGCAAACCCCGCTTGACATGCTGGAGCAGGTCACCCGCGCCTTTACCGCCTACTTTGAGCTGATAAATCTGGCCGAAGACCACCACCGGGTGCGGGTTCTGCGCCAGCGGGAAAAATCCTCCTACCCCCGGCCCGTACACGACTCCATTGCCGCGGCCATCGAAACCCTGCACCAGGCCGGCGTCAGCTCCGAAACGCTGGCCCACACTCTGGCCCAACTGCAAATCGAACTGGTCTTTACCGCCCACCCCACCGAGGCCAAACGCCGCACCATCATCTCCAAACTGCGCCGTATTGGGCGTGCCCTGCTGGAGCTGGAGCTGAAAGACCTCCTGCCGGCAGAAAAAGAACAGCTCCACGCCGCCATCCGGGGCGAGATTACCTCGCTGTGGGTCACAGAACGGAGCCGGACCAGCCGCCCCACCGTCACCGATGAAGTCCGGATGGGGCTGTTCTACTTTCACAACACCCTGTGGGATGTTATCCCCCAGATTTACCGCGCCCTGGACCAGGCTCTGGCCCGGTTTTATCCCGACCTGTCCGTACCGGAGCGGTTTCTCACCTTTGGCTCCTGGATTGGCGGGGACCGGGATGGCAACCCGTTTGTCACCACCGATGTCACCGCCACGGCCCTGTATTTTCACCGCCGCGTGGCTGCGGAACGGCATCACCAGGTGGCCCAAAACCTGGACCGGACGCTCAGCGTGTCCCGGCGGGTCGTAAAAGGGGTTGAACCGCTGGAAGCTGTCACCGAACGGCTGGCCGAAAAAGGTTCCAACCACCTGGCCTATCTCCAGGCCCGTTACCCTCAGGAGCCGTTCCGCCTGGTGGCCGCGGCCATCGCCGACGAGCTTCAGCGCGCCGCCGCAGACGATGTTCCGGCCCGCCTGCGCGGGGAAGCCACCGCCGAACCGCTCAAACTGCGCCGCCGGGATGACCTGCTGGAACCCCTGCACCTGCTGGACAACAGCCTGCGCCAGAACCGGCTGGACGCCATTGCCGATACCCATCTGAAGGACGCCATCCACCTGGCCCAAACCTTTGGCCTCCACACCGCCCGGCTGGACATCCGCCAGTACAGCGCCTACAACCGGGCCGTACTGGACGAACTGCTTTCCAAACTGGGCCGGGCCGCCCATTATGCCGACCTGCCGCCGGCGGAACGCACCGCCCTGCTGACCCGCCTCCTGCAGGAATGGCCGCCTGACCTGTCCCAACTGACCGGCCTGTCTGACGAGGCGCGGGAAACCCTGGCCCTGTTCCGCCTCCTGCGCCGGGTCATCGACCTGTACGGCCCGGAGTCGCTGGGGCCGTACATTGTCAGCATGACCAACGACGTGGACGACCTGCTGGCCGTCCTCCTGCTGGCCCGCTGGGCCGGAGTCTGCCTGCCCGTAGACGGACGGGACGTGGAAGGCCTTTCCATTGTCCCCCTGTTTGAAACCCTGGACGACCTGGACGCCGCGCCCCGCATTATGGCGGCCCTGTTCGAGCACCCGGTCTATGCCCGCCACCTGGCCCGGCTGGGCAACCGGCAGATGGTGATGATTGGCTACTCCGACAGCAACAAGGACGCCGGGTATATTGCCGCCAAGTGGTATCTTTTCCGGGCGCAGGAAACACTGGTCGAAACCTGCCGGAAATACGGGGTCGAACTGACTATTTTTCACGGCCAGGGCGGCACTATTGCCCGCGGGGGCGGCCCCACCAACCGGGCCATCCTGGCCCTGCCGTCCGGTGCAGTCAACGGACGGGTGCGCCTGACCGAGCAGGGAGAGGTCATCAACGACCGCTACAGCCACCCTCCCATTGCCCGCCGCCACCTGGAGCAGGTGGTCAACGCGGTCCTGCTCCACGCCCATCCAAACCAGCGCCGCCGCGCCTCGCCCACCGACCGCCAACGGGCCTTGATGGATGAACTGGCCGAAGCAGGCCGCCGCGCCTACCGCCAGTTGGTTTACGAAACGCCGGAACTGCTGACCTTCTGGCAGGAAGCCACCCCCATCCGCGAAATCAGCCTGATGCGCATCGGCTCCCGCCCGGCCCGGCGCACCGGACAGACCGCGGACGTGGCCTCGCTCCGGGCCATCCCCTGGGTGTTTAGCTGGATGCAGTCCCGTTTTGTCCTGCCCGGCTGGTACGGTCTGGGCACGGCCCTGGAGCAGTGCCTCGCCGTCCCCGACCGGCTGGCGGAACTCCGGCAAATGTACCAGACCTGGCCCTTTTTCCAGACCACCATCGACAACGCCCAGCTTTCCCTGGGCAAAGCCGATATGGGCATTGCCCGCCTGTACGCCAACCTGGTAGAAGACCCCACCATCCGCGAAACCATCTACAACCGCATCCACGACGAATTCGCCCGCACCTGCCGGGCCATCCTGCAGATAACCGGTCAGAACGACATCCTGGACAACGACCCCACCCTCCAGCGCTCCATTCGTCTGCGCAATCCTTACGTGGACCCGCTCAACTTTGTGCAGGTCAGTCTGCTGAAACAGCTCCGCCGCCACCCCAACCCCGACAGCCCCGACGCCGAACCCATTCTCCAGGCCATCTTTCTGACTATCAACGGCATTGCCGCCGGTCTGAAAAACACGGGATGAAAGAATTGGAGATTAGGAGATTGGGAGATTCCTCAACTCCCAAACTCGCCAACTCACCAACTCTCTAAACTTATAAACTTATCGCTCATGTGTAAAACAAGTGCTTATTATTGTAAGGGCGACCGGCCGGTCGCCCTTACAAAGCACGCGTACGATACATGAGCCTAAACTTATAAACTCACAAACCCCCTAACTATACCGGAGATAGCCGATGAATTTTGAATTTGCTACCGCAACCCGCATCATCTTTGGGCCGGACACCCTGCCGCAGGCCGGCCCGCTGGCAAAGGAAATGGGCCACCGCGCCCTGGTTGTCACCGGGAAATCCACCGACCGGGCCTCCCCCCTGCTGGACATCCTGACCGCCAGCGGCCTGGACGTGGCCCTCTTCTCCGTGTCCGGAGAGCCTTCGGTGGACACGGCCCTGCACGGCCTCCACCAGGCCAGGGCCAAAAAGTGCGATATGGTCATCGGTTTTGGCGGCGGCAGTGTGCTGGACACCGGCAAAGCCGTAGCCGCTTTGCTGACCAACGGCGGCGACCCGCTGGACTACCTGGAGGTCATCGGCGCCGGTAAAAAACTGACTCAGCCGTCCGCCCCCTACATTGCCATCCCCACCACCGCCGGCACGGGGGCAGAAGTGACCCGCAACGCGGTGCTCAGTTCGCCGGAGCACCGGGTCAAGGTCAGTCTGCGCAGTCCGTACATGCTTCCCCGGCTGGCGCTGGTCGACCCGGTGCTGACGCTCAGCCTGCCGCCCGACATCACCGCGGTGACCGGCCTGGACGCGCTGACGCAGGTCATCGAGCCGTACGTGTCCCACAAGGCCAATCCCCTCACCGACGCCATCTGCCGCGAGGGTATCCCGCGGGCGGCCCGCGCCCTGCGCCGGGCCTACCAGCATGGCGATGACCTTTCTGCCCGCGAAGATATGGCCCTGGCCAGCCTGTTCGGCGGATTGGCCCTGGCTAATGCCAAGCTGGGCGCGGTGCACGGCTTTGCCGGGCCGCTGGGGGGTATGTTCGACGCGCCGCACGGCGCGATTTGCGCCGCCTTACTGCCCCACGTGATGGCGGTCAATGTAGAGGCCCTGAAAGCCCGCCAGCCCGACCACCCCGCCCTGGCCCGCTACGACGAGGTCGCCCAAATGCTGACCGGCTCCCCCAACGCCACCGCGGCAGACGGCGCGGCCTGGGTGCAGGCCCTCTGCCGCGAACTGAACATCCCGCCCCTGTCTGCCTACGGCCTCACCCGCGCCGACTTCCCCGCGGTCATCGAAAAGGCCGCCCGCGCCAGCAGTATGCAGGGCAACCCCATCAAGCTAACCGAGGACGAGCTGGCCGAAATTCTGAGCCGGGCGCTGTAGGAGGCTACCAATGCGGGCCATTTATTTTGACCAGACCCTGCAGTTCCGGGCCGACGCGCCCGACCCCACACCGCCGCCCGGCGAGGCGCTTATCCGCACCCGGCTGGCCGGCATCTGCAATACCGACCTGGAGATTATGCGCGGCTACTTTGGCTTTACCGGCATCCTGGGCCACGAGTTTGTGGGCGAGGTGGTGCAGGCCGAGACCGCGCCGGAACTGGCCGGCAAACGGGTGGTCGGCGAAATCAACGCCTACTGCGGCCAGTGCCCTACCTGCCGCCGGGGCGACCCGACCCACTGCCCCCACCGCACCACCCTGGGCATCGACCGCCGCCACGGTACGATGGCCGATTACTTTACCCTGCCGGTTCACCTGCTCTATCCCGTACCGGACGCCGTACCCGATGAATGGGCCGTCTTTACCGAACCGCTGGCCGCGGCCTGCGAAATCACCGACCGTCTCCACATCCGCCCTACCGACCGGGTGATTGTGCTGGGCGACGGCAAGCTGGGCCTGCTCATCGCCCAGGTGCTCCAGCTCACCGGCTGTGACCTGCTGGTAGTGGGCCGTCACCCGCAGAAGCTGGCCGTGCTGGAACGCCGCGGCATCCGCACCCAACTGGCCGGCGACCCCATCGAACCGGGCGCGGACGTGGTGGTCGAAGCGACCGGCAGTGCCGAAGGCTTTGCCGCGGCCCGCGGCCTGGTTCGTCCGCGGGGCACGCTGGTGCTCAAGAGCACCTTTCACGGCGATGTCCGGCTCAACCTGAGCATGGTGGTGGTAGACGAGGTGACCCTGGTCGGTTCCCGGTGCGGCCCGTTCCCCGCGGCCCTGCGTCTGCTGGAGCAGAAGCTGGTCGACGTGGAACCGCTCATCCACGCCGTTTACCCCCTGGATGACGGCCTGGCCGCGTTTGAACAGGCCGCCGCGCCCGGCGTGCTCAAGGTGTTGCTGACCACCGCCTCCTGACGCAGTCTCATCTCCCCGCCCGGCGGCCCACCGCCGGGCTTTTTGATTCCCCATCGACTCTCTACAAAGTCTTCATAAAATCTCCACATTTGATTGCTACGATGAAGTCAATCATCAAGAGGGCCAAAGAATCCTGATTTCCAATCGCCCTCTTCAATTCAAGGAGGCAGCTCATGCTGAAAAAAATCATTGTCGCAACATTGGTGGTCATTGTAGCGGGCGCGGTGGCCGTGGGCGCGTATGACGCTTATCGCGGGAACAGCACTTTGAACTTACCCTCGCTGGCCTGGGCGCAGTCGAGTCAAAATAGCGGGCAGGGCCGCGGGCAAGGACAAGGGCAAGGGCAGAGGCAAGGCCGGGGCCGTGGACAGCAGTCAGGCCAGGCGCAGGGAAATCGCGGTCAGGCCGGCGGTGGTGAACCGATGATGGAGCACGAGTGGACAACGCTGACCGGCGTTGTTGTGTCTGCTGACGGGCAAAGCATGGTGGTGGACACGGCGGAACAGGGTGAGATGACCCTGCAGTTAGGGGAAATGGGCTTTGCCGAATCTCAGGGCGTGGCCTTTAATCCCGGCGACCAGGTGACCGTGTTGGGGTTTGAGGGCGAAAACGGGTTGTTTCAGGTAGGGCAGGTCAATAACGAAACCACGGGCGAAGCTCTGATGCTGCGCGACCCCAACGGACGCCCCCTCTGGGCCGGTCGCGGCCAGGGCGGCGATGGAGAGCCGATGGCCGCGGCGAATGAATGGGTCACTTTGCAGGGCGTGGTGGTATCGGCACAGCAAGGACTGGTGGTGGATACGGCTGAGCGGGGCGAGTTAATGGTTGAATTAGGGCCGCCCTGGTTTGCCAGCGAACAGGCTGTGGTCTTCAATCCCGGCGATTCGGTCACTATTGTGGGCTTTGACGGCAACGGCGGGATGTTCCAGGCCGGACAAATCACCAACGAAACCACGGGGGAAACCCTGATGCTGCGCGACCCCAACGGACGCCCCCTCTGGGCCGGTCGCGGACGGGAAATGCAGGGCAATTAAAGGTTAAAAACAGGAGGTCGCTATGGCAGATTCAAATACCGCGTCTCAACCATCAACCAGATTTGTTAGCCGTGTGTGGCGTTCTATCTTTCGCAGGCCGCTGGTTCCCAGAAGCGATAGAGAACGGAAATTGATGGTGCTGGACAGCCTGATACTGCATATTCATCCCAGCACTGTGCCGGAAAAAACACTCCAACTCAGTCTTACCTGGGGATTGGGCGGTATGGCCGCTATTCTGATGACCATTCTGCTGGTCACGGGGGTGATGTTGATGTTTGCCTACACGCCATCTCCCGCCCAGGCATATAACGATATATTGAACCTGCAAACCAATGTCTGGTTTGGGCAACTGGTACGGAATCTGCATCACTGGAGCGGCAACGCCATGCTGGTGGTGGCTTTCCTGCATATGCTGCGGGTCTTTTTTACCGGCGGTTTTCGCGAGCCGCGGCAGTTTAACTGGATTGTGGGCATTACCTTGCTGTTGCTGACCGTCGGGGCGAATTTTACCGGCTATCTTCTGCCGTGGGACCAGTTGGCTTACTGGGCAGTAACCGTTGGGACGGGGCTGGTGGAGTATATCCCGCTGGTGGGGAAATGGATTCAAACCGTCATTCTGGGCGGGCCGGAAGTGGGTGCGGCCACCCTGCTGAACTTCTACGGATTGCACATCGCCCTGATTCCCATTGCGATGCTGTCCCTGATGTCCTATCATTTCTGGCGGATACGCAAAGATGGCGGCGTGGTCATTCCTCGCGTCCCGGATGAACCGGGCGAACAAAAGGTCAGTCGGGTCACCACCATTCCCCATCTGGTACTGCGGGAACTGGTGGTCGCTCTGGTGCTGATTGCCGCTATCCTGCTATTTTCGATGGCGGTGAACGCGCCGCTGGAAGAGCTGGCGAACCCGGATGTTAGTCCCAATCCGGCCAAAGCGCCGTGGTATTTTCTGGGCATTCAAGAACTTCTTTTGCACTTCCATCCCCTGGTCGCGGCACTGGTGATTCCGACCCTGACGCTGGGCGCGTTGATACTTTTGCCGTATTTTGATGCTGACCTGGACAGCGTCGGCGTCTGGTTCCGCTCGTATAAGGGGCGGCGGATGGCGCTGGAAGCGGCGATGATAGGGCTGGTTGGAACGCCCCTGCTGGTGCTGGCCGATGAGTTTGTCATCGACTTTGTGGGGTGGCTGCCCAGCCTGCCCACGCTGGTCAGCAATGGACTGGTTCCACTGGCGATGGTTCTGTTGTTGTTAATCGGCTTTTACGACTGGATGAAGAAGCGTTTTGCCGCGACAAACTGCGAAACTGTTCAGGCGACTTTTGTCCTGCTGTTGACCGCCTTTATCGTCCTCACGATTGTGGGTATCTGGTTCCGCGGGCCGGGGATGGCCTTGATGTGGCCGTGGGACGTAAGCTCTGCAGTAGTGGGGCATTAAAAAAGGAGGGACAAAATGGCAGACGAACAAAAACAAACGAAACTGGGTTCGAATCCCACTCGTCGTGACTTTTTGAAGCTAATCTGGACGGGACTGGGTGTCCTGGCCCTGGCTGAAGCCGGGGGAATGGCCGTGGCTTTCTCCCTGCCCCGCATCGCCGAGGGTGAATTCGGCGGGGTGGTGACAGCCGGCCCGGTGGATGACTTTCCACGCAATTCGGTGACGCCGTTCAACCAGGGGCGTTTTTACCTGTCCCGGCTAGAGGATGGCGGCTTTCTGGCCCTGTATCGCAAATGCACGCACCTGGGCTGCGCCGTCCCCTGGGAACCCACTGAAGGACGATTTATGTGTCCGTGCCACGCCTCGGCCTTTGATGCCAAAGGAAATGTCCTCAACCCGCCCGCACCGAGAGCAATGGACCTCTTTCCGGTTCTTATCGAGGACGGAATCGTGAAGGTTGATACAGGGACGGTTATTCAGCGGGATAAGTTCGACCCGTCGCAAGTGGTGTATCCGTAGGAGAGGAGATTGGGAGATTAGAGCCCGGAGATTGGAGATTGGATGATGAAAACGTGGACTATTATTGGCGTGATTGCGACCGCGATTATCGCTATCGCTCTGCCGGTTTATGCCCTCAACGAAGCTGACCGGATGGCGCAGACGCAGGCAGAACTGTTGGCCGATTCGATTGAACAGGGTGAAGCCATTTACGCCCAGAACTGTGTGGTCTGTCACAGCGTCGATGGGCAGGGCATTGGCGCATACCCCGGCCTGGATAACGAGGGCGTACGTTCGATGGCGTATGAGGACCTGTTCAAAACGATTGAACGGGGCCGGTACGGCACGGCTATGGCCGCCTGGGGTGTCAACGAGGGCGGCGTTTTGAACGACATGCAAATCAACCAGCTTATCGCCATGATTCAGCACGGCGACTGGGCCGAAACGGCTCAAACGGTTGAACGGTTGGGACTGGCCCCGCCAACGGTCATCAGCATTGACATCCCGGATGACGTGTTGAGCCAGGTAGCCGACCTGCCCCACGGTGACCTGCTGGCCGCGGCCCTGCCGATTTATGCAGCCAACTGCGCCGGCTGTCACGGCGCCAACGGCGAGGGGACGGGGATTGCCCCCTCTTTGAATAATGCCGACTTGCGCGCCCAAAAATCTGATGAAGAACTGGCTCGCATCATCACCACCGGTGTCTCCGGCACGCTAATGGCCGGCTGGAATCAGGCTCTGACACAAACCGAGATTGAAGCTCTGGTGGGCCTCATTCGCTATTGGGATGAAATCCCTGTGGACGCCATTCCACAGCCGGAACTCCCCGCCATCGCCAGCACCGACGCGGAAGTGATTGCCGCGGGGGCAAAGCTGTACAGCGTGGCCTGCAGTCACTGTCACGGCCCGGAAGGCCAGGGCACACCGATGGCCCCGGCCCTGAATGTGCAGAGTTTTCTTACAGAAACCAGCGACCAGGCCATCAAGGCCATCATCTCCCAGGGCGTGCCGGATACCCGCATGCCGGCCTGGGGTGGTCGCCTGACCGATGAGCAGATGAATGCGCTGGTCAGCTTTATCCGGGCCTGGGAGCCAACCGCGCCCGCCGTCGCCCAACCCTCCCGGCCCGGTATGACGGGTGAAGATGGTATGGGACCTCCCTGGCTGCG
>RFJV01000573.1 GCA_003694775.1 Chloroflexota bacterium
AAAAACCGCAGGAACACCCGTTTGTACAGCTGGCCCGGCGGGCCATTGAAACCTACCTGACCACCGGCCAGGTGATTGACCCGCCCTCCCCTCTGCCGGAAGAAATGCAGAAGCCGGGCGCGGTGTTCGTATCGCTTCACACCGCCGATGGCCTCCTGCGCGGCTGTCGGGGAACCATCGTCCCCACCGAGCCAAACCTGGCCCGCGAAATTATCAAGATTGCCATCGCCTCCGCGGTCGATGACCCGCGCTTCCCCCCGATGACCGCGGACGAAACCGAGGGTCTCGACATCAAGGTGGATGTCCTCAGCCCGATGGAGCCGGTAGAAGACCCCGGCGAGCTGGATGCCAAAAAATACGGCGTCCTCATCGAGTCCGGTTTCCGGCGGGCCTTGCTCCTGCCCGATATCGAAGGCGTCGATACCGTAGAGCGCCAGCTGATGCTGGTCAGGCGCAAGGCTGGCCTGGGGCCGGATGAGCCGGCCAAACTGTACCGCTTTACCGTAGACCGCTACAAGTAAAGGATACCCTATGTCTTATTCTCCCCATCGTTCCCCGGCTGTCAGTGCCGGACAGGCCTGGCTGTTGGGATTTGCCCTGGGCGCGGTTTTGGCCGTGGCGCTGACGCTGGTCGCCTTGTTCTGGCCCGTCCTGTTCCCTGCCACTGCACCGTCCGGGGATGTGGCTCTGGCCGACCCGCCGCCGGCGGCAGAGACTGCCGCGGCGGAGCCGCTGCCGTCCCCCACCCCTCAACCTGCGGCCACGTCAACCCCGTCCCCGACCAACACCCCAACCCCATCCCCGTCTCCGACGCCTGTGCCCACCGCCACACCGTCCCCCACCGCGACCCTGTCCGGTGAATTGCCGGCGGCTCACAAACTGACCGGTTTTGTCCACCAGTGGCAAACCTGGAACAACTGCGGCCCGGCCACACTGACCACCAACCTGAGCTTTTTTGGCCTCTCCCAAACCCAGGCCGACGCCGCTCCCTACCTCAAGCCCAACCGCGATGACAAAAATGTCAGCCCGCACGAACTGGCGGCCTATGCCCGGCAGGTCGGTATGGAGGCCGTGGTGCGGCGGGGCGGAAGTCTGGACCTGCTGAAGCAGTTTATCCACCGCGGCCTGCCTGTGCTGACCGAAACCTGGCTGACCCACGACGGTGATGGCCTGGGGCACTACCGGTTGGTGGTCGGCTACGACGACTCGGCCCGTCTGCTCTATACCAGCGATTCGCTCAACGGCCCGGATGTCGCCGTGGACTACGACCAGTTCCTGGCCGACTGGCGGGTGTTCAACCGGCTGTATCTGGTAGTCTATTCGCCAGACCAGGCCAGTCTGGTGGCCGGCATTCTCGGCCCGGATGCCGACGAGACGGCCAATCTGGAGCGGGTGCTGGCTCTGGCCCAGGCAGAAACTACCGCCAACCCGAACGATGCCGTTGCCTGGTTCAATCAGGGCGACGCGCTGGCCCGTCTCTCCCGCTTTGACGAAGCCGCGGCCGCGTTCGACCGGGCCATGGCCATCGGTTTGCACTGGCGGCATTTGTGGTACCAGTTTACCCCCTTTGAAACATACTACACCGTGGGACGCTACCAGGATGTCCTCGACCTGACCGGCAAAGTATTGGCAGATACTGGCGGCCTGGAAGAGGCGTACTACTACCGCGGTCTGGCAGAACTGGCTCTCGGACAGCCCGACGCGGCCCGCGCCGATTTTGAAGCCGCCCTGACCTACAATCCCCTGTTCACCCCCGCCAAAACAGCCCTGGAGAAAGGGGAAGATTAGGAGATTATCGACCATGTGGTACTTCCGCAGTCCGGAAATTGTCTTTGGAGAAGATGCCCTCGACCGGCTAACTATGTTGAGCGGACAGCAGGCAGTCATTGTAACCGACCGGACGATGGTCCGGCTGGGGCATGTCAACCGGGTGGTAGAAAAACTGCAAGCCGCCGGCATTTCCTGCCGCATCTTCAGCGACGTAGACGGCGAACCCACCCTGCCGGTTATCCAGGCCGGTGCAGAAGTGATGAATACGGAGTCGCCAGACTGGATAGTCGGGCTGGGAGGCGGTTCGGCAATGGATGCGGCCAAGGCTATGTGGGCCTTGTACGAAAACCCCGACCTGGATGTCCTGTCCATCAATCCCTTTGAGCCGCTCACCGTCCGCCGGAAGGCCCGGCTGGTGGCTATCAGCGCCACCAGCGGAACCGGCGCCGAGGCCACCTGGGCCGTGGTGCTGACCGACCCTGCCGACCGCCGAAAGATTGCCATCGGCGCGCCGGAGCTACTGCCCGATATTGCCATTGTCGACCCGTCGCTGGCGGCCACGATGCCGCCCCAACTGGCCGCAGATACCGGCATGGATGCCCTGACCCACGCCATCGAAGGCTTTACCTCCACCTGGAGCAATGACTTTGCCGATGGCCTTTGCCTGCATGCCGCCCGCCTGATTTTTACCTGCCTGCCCCGTTCCGTCGCCGACCCTGGCGATTCTGAGGCGCGGGCCAAAATGCACTATGCCGCGGCCATTGCCGGACTGGGGTTCATCAATTCAATGTGTTCGCTGGCCCATGCGATGGGGCATAGTCTGGGGGCCGTGTTCCACCTCCCCCACGGGCGGGCTGTCGGACTGGCCTTGCCGTACACCATCCAGTTTACGGCCCATGGCGACGCGCCCACCCGCTACCCCGAACTGGCCGCGCTGTTGGGCCTGCCGGCCTCCACCCCCGCCGAAAGCGCGGCCAGCCTGGTCAGCGCCGTTCGCAACCTGGCCCGGCAAATCGGCCAGCCGCTGACCATCGCCGAGGCACTCGATATTTCCCGGCAGGAGTTCGAAAAGCACCTGGATGTGCTGGTCGACCATACCGAAAACGACAGCCAGTTTGTTACCGCGCCCCGTCTTCCTTCAACAGAGGAAGTACGCCGGCTGTTCCTGGCCGCCTTCGATGGAGAAGAGGTCGGCTGGTAAATCGTCAACCCCCTGCGGGGACTTCGTCGTCAATCGACAATCGTCAATCGAAAATCGAAAATCGAAAATCGTCAATCGTCAATCGTTAATCGTCAATCCCAATGATACTTGTGACCGGAGCAACCGGTTTTCTGGGCAAAAATCTGTGCCAGCATCTCGTCGGGCAGGGCTACCGGGTGCGGGCGCTGGCGCGTCCAACCAGCGATACCGCATTTCTGGAGGCGCTGGGCGTCAGCATTGTTCATGGCGATGTGACCGACCCGCAGGCGACCCGTCGGGCCGCGGCGGGGTGCCGGTACGTGGTGCATGCCGCGGCCCACTTCCGTCTCTGGGGGCCGCCGGAACCTTTTGTGCGGGTCAACGTACACGGAACCCGGAATGTACTGCGGGCCGCTTTGCTGGCCCAGGTGGAGCGCTTTGTCCACATCAGCACCATCATTGTGGTGGGGCCTCAGCCGCCGGGTACGGTCATCACCGAGGCTTTGCCCTGCCACCCCTACCCCACCGACAACTACGCCCGTACCAAGTGCAAGGGCGAACGACTGGCTCTGCACTACGTGCGCCGTGGTTTGCCCGTGGTGGTGCTCCGGCTGGGCGCACTGTACGGGCCGCACGGACACTACGGCTTTAACCGCCTGTTTTTTGAGGAATTCCTGCGCAACTGGCGGGTCCAGGTACACGGGGGGAAGCATGTTATTTTTCCCTGCTACGTGGAAGACGCAGTCCGGACCATTGAAGCCGCGCTCACGCGGGGCCGGGTGGGAGAAATATACAACGTTGCCAATCCCAGCATCACCCATCGGGAGGCCAACCGGATTATCGGCCGGTTGAGCGGTCGGGGCGAATGGCGCATCAACTTTCCCGGCTGGATGATGCTGGCCTTTGCCTACTTTCTGGAAGCCCTGGCAAAAGTGACCGGCCGCGAGCCGTTCTATCCGGCCAATCTGGCCCCGTACGTTTTCCGGGACTGGCTGGTCGACTCCAGCAAGGCGGAGCGGGAGTTGGGGTTGGTTTCTACACCGTTTGAGGAGGGGGCACGGCGCACTCTGGAATGGTACCGGCTGATTGGCTTCTGGTAGCGGCTACCGGTCGCGGGTCAGCAGGCGGAGCAGGGTGAGGGTGAACACCACCAGCACCACCAGGGCCAGCAGTTTGAAGAGCCGGTCGGCGATGAGCAGGGCCAGCAAACCGAACACCGCGCAGAAGGTATAGTAAAGCAGAACAATCTGCCGCTGGCTCATCCCCCGGTCCAGCAGGAGGTAGTGCAGGTGGTCTCGTCCGGCCTGGGTTAGACTGCCGCGGCGCCAGCGCCGGATAATCAGAAAAGCCACGTCGATGATAGGGATACCCAGCACCAGCAGGGCAGTGGCAACTTTGGCCGGGGCCAGAATAGACAGCGAGGCCAGGGCATAGCCCAGAAACATACTGCCGCTGCTTCCCATAAAGACCCGCGCCGGATGGAAGTTGAAGGGCAAAAATCCCAGGCAGGCCGCGGCCAGCGCCAGTGGAAACAGGGCCACCATCGTCTGCCCCAGGCTGTAGGCATGCACGGCAAACAGCAGACTGGCAATAGCGGCCACACCGGCGGCCAGCCCGTCCAGCCCATCCAGCCAGTTGACCGTGTTAATCATCCCCATCACCCAGAAAACGGTCAGGGGATAGGTAATCCAGGCCGGGAAGATAGTGTAGCCAAAAATGGGCAGAGTGACCCGCTCAATAATGATGTCGAAGCCAATAGCCACCAGGGCCGCGGCAAATTGGGCCGCAAACTGGGGCCGCGGCGGCAGTTCGTGCAGGTCGTCCCACAGACCAAAGGCAAACATCAGCCCACTGCCCACCAGCACCCCGGTCAGCAGTTTGACATCCTCGGCCCGGATGACCGGCCACAGCCCGGCCCTGCTCAGGCCAAAAACCAGCAGACCCGCGGCCAGAAAACCGCCAAAGATGGCGATTCCACCCAGCCGGGACACCTCGCCGTGGTGCTTCCGCCGGCCACCGGGCCGGTCGACGGCCCCCAGCCGGTATCCCAGCCGCATGCTCAGCGGCGAAAGCAGAACAGTGACCGTCACCGCGGTGGCAAAGACAATGGCGTAGTTCATACCTACCAGCATAAGAGGATTGCGGTAAACAGGCAAGTTCAATGATTCAATTCTCAATGAGCCAATTGTCAATGAGCCAATGAGCCAATTGTCAATGAGCCAATTGAGAATTGAAAATTGAGAATTGAGAATTGATTATGAAAACCATTTTGCTTCTGCGGCATGCCAAATCAGACTGGGGAGACCCGGGGCTGGCAGACTTTGACCGTCCGCTGGCGAAGCGGGGGCTGAAGGACGCGCCCCGGATGGGGCGGGCACTGGCCCAGCTTGGCTTTGTCCCCGACGTCATTCTGTCCTCAACGGCCAAACGGGCCATGCAAACCGCCGAACTGGTGGCCGAGGCTAGCGGCTTTGGCGGGGCCATCCGTCCCTGCCCGGAATTTTACGGCGGCGACAGCCATGATTTAATCGCCGCCCTGCAGAATCTGCCGGACCCGGTGGACTGCGCCATGCTGGTCGGCCACAACCCAACGATGGAAGAAACCGCGGCAGAACTGCTCTGCGCCGATGAGGCGGTCAGCATCCGGATGCCCACCGCGGCCCTGCTCTGCCTGGAAGCCGATATCGACACCTGGCGCGACCTCGCGCCGGGCGATACCACCCTGCGCTGGTTTCTGCT
>RFJV01000101.1 GCA_003694775.1 Chloroflexota bacterium
ACTCTCGCAGGAGGCAGTGATGGCAAAAGTGGCTATCGATTCCGGTGCATGCGGTTTGCACACCACCATAGAAGCAGTGATGAACGGCAGAACCTGCCGGCTGAACATCGACAGCGAATGTGAGGCCATCCGCGCCCTGGCCGAAGAACTGGGCGAGGTGGACCCGTTCCAGGAAATCTCTTTCCGGGGAAACGGGCCAAAATCCCTGGCCCTGGGCGCGGAGCACTGCTATCACACCGCCTGTCCGGTTCCGGTGGGCATCATCAAGGCGGTGGAAGTAGCCGCAGGGCTGAACCTGCCGGTCGACGCATCGATTAAATTTATTGACGACTGAGAGGGGCGTTCCGCCCGCCTCCGGGACGCCCGACGAGAAAAGGCGATGAATTCATCATCTTTCCCCCAATCGCCGGGCGGCCGCGTCTACTTCATCGGCGCGGGGCCGGGCGACCCGGAGCTGATAACCCTCAAGGCCCAACGGCTGATTGCCGCCGCGGATGTCATCATCTATGCCGGCTCGCTGGTCAACCCGGCGGTGCTGGCCCACGCCCGCGGCGACGCCGCCCTCTACAACAGCGTGGGCATGAAACTGCCGGAGCAAATCCGGGTGATGGAAGCCGCGGTCAAACAGGGGCAAACCGTCGCCCGGCTCCACACCGGCGACCCTTCGATTTACGGCGCTGTTCTGGAGCAGATACGCGAGCTGGAACAGCGCGGCATCCCCTACACCATTGTGCCCGGCGTTACCTCCGCCTTTGCCGCCGCGGCCGCGCTGGGCATTGAATTTACCGTACCCGGCGACACGCAGACGGTCATCTTTACCCGCCTGTCCGGGCGCACCCCTGTGCCGGAGCGCGAAGCCCTGGCCCGTCTGGCCGCACATCACAGCAGTATGGCTATCTTCCTCAGCGCCGGCATGACCGACCGGGTGGCCGCCGAACTGCTGTCTGCCGGTTATCCGCCCGACACGCCGGTAGCGGTGGTCTTCCGGGCGAGCTGGCCCGACGAAAAGGTCATCTCCGGCACGCTGGCCGACATCGCCGCCCGTGTGGCCGAGGCCGAAATCACCCACCACGCCCTGATTATTGTCAGCCCCGCCCTGAAACGGCCCGGCGCGGCGGTGTCGCACCTGTACGGTACGGCTCTGGACCGGCCCGACCGCCTGCCCACCACGGCCATTATCACCCTGACCCGCCGGGGAACCGAAACCGGCCTGCGCCTGCACCGTCTCCTGCCGGATTCCACCCTCTACGCGCCGGCCCGTTTTTTGCCCGCGGCGGTCGACGCGCCGGACGCCCGGCCCTACGAAACCTCGGTGCGGCAAACTTTGCAGTCCGCCTTCCAGGAGCACAGCGCCCTGGTCTGCATCATGGCCAGCGGCATCGTGGTGCGCGACCTGGCCCCCCTCCTGCGCAGTAAACACACCGACCCGGCCGTAGTCGTGGTCGACGAGCAGGGGCGGCACGCGGTCAGCCTGCTGAGCGGGCACAAGGGCGGGGCCAACGCCCTGGCGGTGCGGGTCGCCCAACTGCTGGGCGGGACCCCGGTGGTCACCACGGCCAGCGACGGTCAGGGCCTGCCGGCCCTGGACCTGCTGGAAAAGGAGTACGGCTGGCGGCTGGCCCACGACGAAGCGATGACCGCGGTCATCGCCGCCCTGGTCAACGGCGAGCCGGTCGGCGTGGTGCAGGACTGCGCCGGCGACCGGTGGCTCCCCGACCCGCCCCTGCCTAACCTGACCCGCTACCCCGATTTCGACACTCTGCGCCAGGCCGCGCCGTCTGCCGCCGTGCTGGTCACCTGCCGCGTCCCTCCGCCCGGTCTGCTGGCCGCCATCCCCCACACCGTTGTCTTCCACCCGCCCTGCCTGTCTGTGGGCGTGGGGTGCAACCGGGGAACACCGGCAGAGGAAATTCTGGCCGCGGTGGACCATGTTTTTACCCAAACCGGTCTGAGCCGGGACAGCATTGCCGCCGTAGCGACCATTGAAGACAAGGCCGACGAGGCCGGCCTGCTGGAAGCCTGCCGCGCCCGCGGCTGGTCGCTGAAAATCTTCTCCCGCGCCGAAGTAGCCGCAGTCGCCAGCGTGCCCAACCCCTCGGCGTGGGCGCAGAAAGCCCTGGGCGTGCCCGGCGTGGCCGAACCCGCGGCCATGCTCGCCGCCGGAACCGATTCTCTGCTGGTGGAGAAGCAAAAATTCCCCAATGTCACGGTCGCCGTGGCAGTGAAGAAGGAGGAACAGTGAGCGGTTCGATTGTAGTGATTGGTCTGGGGCCGGGCGACCCGGCGCAGATGACGCCTGCGGCCCGGCAGGCTCTGGAAAGTGCGGATGTCATTTTTGGCTACAAAACTTACCTGCGCCTCATTGCCAGCATTGCCCCCGGTACACCTCGCGAGGGGAGCGGCATGCGGCAGGAGGTCAGCCGGGTGAACAGCGTGGTAGATGCCGCCCTGGAGGGCCGGCGGGTGGCCCTGGTCTCCAGCGGCGATGCCGGTATCTACGGCATGGCCGGCCTGGTGTACGAGGTTCTGCGCGAACGGGGTCTGCCCGACCTGCCGGTGGAGGTGGTTCCCGGTGTGTCGGCCCTGAATGCGGCCGCGGCCCTGCTGGGCGCACCCCTGATGACCGATTTTGCCGCCATCAGCCTCAGCGACCAGCTCACCCCCCGCGCCGAAATCCTGCGCCGGGTGGAGCTGGCAACCCAGGCCGATTTTGTTCTCTGCCTGTACAATCCCAAGGGCAAGAACCGGGTGGAGCCGTTCGAGCGTACCTGCGAGATTCTGGCCCGCTACCGCGGCCCGGATACCCCGGTGGGCATTGTCCGGGCCGCCTACCGGCCCAACCAGTCGGTGGAGCTTATCACCCTGGCCGACCTGCCCGCGGCAGAGGTCAATATGGTGACGATTATTATTGTTGGCAACAGCCGCACCGGGATATTCAACGGCAAAATGGTCACCCCGCGCGGGTACGATAGCAAGTACAGCCTGGCGCGTGACGACTAAAGACGAATGACCAACGACGAACGACGAACGACGAACGTTTTTGCGTTGGTCGTTCGTCATTGGTCGTATGTCAGCATAAACAAGGAGGAAACCCATGCTGCCCCACGAAATTGAACAGGAGAGTTTCCGCATCATCCGCTCGGAGATGGAGGCCAACGGCTTTTCGGAAGCGGAGCTGGCGGTGGTGGTGCGGGTCATCCACGCCACGGCAGATTTCGACTTCCAGCGCATTCTCCGCTTCCACCCGCGGGCCATCGAGGCCGGCATTGAGGCGATACGCCGCGGGGCCACCATCGTCACCGATGTGCGGATGGTGCAGGCCGGCATCAGCCAGGCGATTCTGGCGGAATTCGGCGGGCAAACCGTGTGCGACATTGCCCATCCAGAGGTGCGGGAGCAGGCCAGAGCGCAGGGGCTGACCCGCTCCATTGTGGCGATGCGCCGCAATGCGGCCCACATCGACGGCGGGATTGTGGCCATTGGCAACGCGCCCACGGCCCTGCTGGAGGTGGTGCGCCTGGTGCGGGAAGAAGGCATCCGCCCGGCGCTGGTGGTCGGTATGCCGGTGGGATTTGTCAAAGCCGCGGAGTCCAAGGAGGAACTGCTGACCCTGGACGTGCCCTACATTACCGCGGTGGGGCGCAAGGGCGGCTCCCCCGTGGCCGCGGCCACGGTCAACGCCCTGCTCAGACTGGCCCGCAACCGCCAATGAAAGCCGACCACCGTCCCCCCACCGACCCGACCCGCCTGCGCACCGGCTTTACCACCGGCGCGTGCGCCACAGCCGCCGCGGCCGCGGCCGTCCGGGCGCTGGTCACGGGGCAGACGGTCGAAAGCATTACCATCGACCTGCCGGCCCGCCGGGACGTCACGTTTGCCATCACTCGCTGTGAAATAGGGCCAAACCGGGTGCGGTGCGGCGTCATCAAAGACGCCGGCGACGACCCGGACGTGACCCACGGCGCGGAAATTCAGGCCACCGCGGAATGGGTCGACCAGCCGGGGGTGACGCTGGCCGCCGGGCCGGGGGTGGGAACGGTCACCAGGCCGGGTCTGCCGGTGGAAGTGGGCCAGCCGGCCATCAACCCCGTCCCCCGGCGGATGATTACCGCCGCGGTGCAGGCCGAGGCCGGCCCGCGGCTGGTCGAACAGGGGCTGAAAATCACCATCAGCGTTCCCGGCGGTGAGGAACTGGCCAAAGAGACCCTGAACCCCCGGCTGGGGATTGTCGGCGGGATTTCCATCCTGGGCACAACCGGGATTGTCAAGCCGTATTCGCAGTCGGCGTACCGGGCCAGCATCTACGTGGAGCTGAAAGTGGCGGCCCACAACCACAGTCCGCGGGCCGTGCTGACCACCGGCAACCGCAGTGAAGAGTACACCCGCGGCCTCCACCCCGACTGGCCCGAACTGGGGTTTGTCCAGGTGGGCGACCATATGGATTACGCCCTCCGGCAGGCGCGGCGGCTGGGCTTCCGGGAGGTGGTCATTGCCGGGATGGTGGGCAAAATTTCCAAGCTGGCCCAGGGCCGTATGCAGACCCACATCAGCGGAGGCGGGGTAGACCTGGCATTTCTGGCGGAGCTGGCCGGTCAGCTTGGCGCGGACGAGGCCCTGCAGGAGGCCGTTCGGCAGGCCAACACCGCCCGGCACGTGCAGATAATGCTCCGCAAGGCCGGCATCACCGGGCTGGAACAGCGTCTGGCCGACCTGGCCGCGGCCCAGGCATCGGCCTACGTACAGGCCGCGTTCGGCGTAACCGTCTATCTGTTCGACATCAAAGGCGAACTGTTGGCTGTTGGCAAGGCAACAAGGTAGCAAGGTAGCAAGGTAGCATCAGGCTGCAGGCAGGACAGGTGAGCCACGTCTGATACCTGGCTTATTGTTGCCCGGTACACGGCTCATTTACAATTAAGAATTCACCATTCACAATTCTCCATGTATCCGATTTTGGTGGTAGGCGTAGGGGGTGAAGGACCGGAGAGTCTGCCCCCGGCGGTGCAGAAAAGAATAACCCAGGCCGATGAGCTGTGGGGCGGAAAACGTCTGCTGGCGTTTTGGGCCGACCATCCGGCGGAGAAAGTGCCCATCGGGGCCGATATTGCCGGCCAGGTAAAGCGTCTGGCCCGGCGAGGCGACCGCCGGGTGGTTATCCTGGCTTCCGGCGACCCCGGCTTTTACGGCATTGTGGGCACTCTGCGCCGGGAACTACCGGCGGAGGCGCTGGAGGTCATCCCGCACATCAGTTCTCTTCAACTGGCCTTTGCCCGCATCGGCGAGCCGTGGAGCGAGGCCGTTTTTACCAGCGCGCACGCCCGCCCGCTGGCCGAACTGGTCGGCTGGGCGCGGCGGGTCGCCAAAATTGGCATTTTAACCGACCGCCGCCATACGCCAGCCGTGATTGCCCAAACTCTGCTGGACGCGGGGCTGGAGGACTGCCGGGCCGTGGTGGCCGAAAACCTGGGTCTGCCGGATGAACGCATCATCGACACCCGTCTGGTTGACCTGCCGGGGATGGCCTTTGCCCCGCTGAACGTCCTGCTTCTTCTGCGCGATTCGGCCTGGCAACCCCAGCCGGCGTTTGCCCCCCGCCCCGACGAGGCCTACGCCCATCGCCGCGGCCTCATCACCAAGGCCGACGTGCGCGCCCTGAGCCTGGCCCGCCTGGCCCTCCGCCCCACCGACACGGTGTGGGACATCGGCGCGGGGAGCGGGGCGGTCAGCATTGAGATGGCCCAGCTGGCCTGGCGCGGGCAGGTCTTTGCCGTGGAGCACGACCCGGAAAACCTGGCCTACATCCGGGAAAACTGCCGCCGCTTTGCCGCGCTCAACGTTACCGTGGTGGAAGGCAAGGCCCCGGATGTGCTGGTCGACCTGCCGGCCCCGGACGCGGTCTTCATCGGCGGGACGGGCGGCAATATGGAAGCCATTCTGCACCACATCGACCGCACAGCCGCGGCAGACTGCCGGGTGGTAATGACTCTGGCTACGCTGGAAAATCTGCACCAGGCCATGGTCCTGATGACCGGCCTGGGCTGGTCGCCCCGGCTGACGCAGGTCAACCTGGCCGACAGCCGGCCCATCGCCGGGATGACCCGCCTGTCGCCGCTGAACCCGGTATTTGTGGTGGCCGGAAAGGTTGAGGGGTGAAGATTAGTAACTGCTCAGCCTGGGGTGAACTATTTCTTAAATTGGCCTTTTTCTCGACAATCAGGCGTAAAACGTAACAACGTAAAACGTAAGGTTGGAAAATTACGGGTTACGTTTTACGTGAGAAAGCTGGACTTGATACCCTTTTGATAAGTGCTCAGCCATCCACGAATTTTCCACAAATACGCGACCTGTCCCCGTCAGGGGGATGGCCGGGGACAGCCCATCTCCCCGGCGGGGACAGGCCGTGAATGCGCGGCGTATTCGCACCCAACTGAAACATCACCAGCATTGCCCGCGACGTTAGTTATTCGTGAATTCGTGTTTTATTCGTGGACGGCTGAGTAGATACCCAGAGGAATTTTAACGTGGCAAGAAAAACAGGCACGCTGTACGGAATTGGTGTGGGGCCGGGCGACCCGGAACTGCTGACCCTGAAGGCGGTCCGCATTCTGCGGCAAGTGCCGACGCTGGCCGTGCCGGTAACCCGCGTGGGCGG
>RFJV01000574.1 GCA_003694775.1 Chloroflexota bacterium
AACTAACAAACTCACAAACTCACCAACTCACCAACTATCTTTACGGAGGAACATCATATATGATTGACGTCAACGCCTTGCGCAAAGGCACTACATTTACCCACGAAGGGGAACTCTACAAAGTTCTGGACTACACCCACAACAAAATGGCCCGCGGGGGGGCCACCATCCGGGTGAAGGTCCGCAACCTGCGTACCGGAGCCACCGTCGAAAAAACCTTCAACGGCGGCGAGCGGGTCGAAGATATCCGCCTGGACCACACCGAAGCCCAGTACCTGTACAACGATGGCGAGCTGTACTACTTTATGGACACCGAAACCTACGAACAGCCCGCCTTTTCCAAAGACCAGGTAGCCGACATCATCCCCTACCTGACCGAAAATATGGTGGTCAAGATTTCCAGCTACAACGGCGAACCGCTGGACATCGAACTGCCCGTAACCGTAGACCTGGAAGTGGTGGAAGCCGAACCCGGTTTTGCCGGCGATACTGCCACCGGGGCCACCAAACCGGTCACCGTCTCTACCGGCCTGGTGGTGCAGACCCCCCTCTTTGTCAACGTAGGGGATGTCATCCGTATCGACACCCGCACCGGTGAGTACATCACCCGTGTGTAAAATTGGAGATAGGGAGATTAGAGATTGGGAGATTGATTCTTCTATTCTCCAATCTCCAATCTCTAATCTCTAATCTCCAATCTCCCAACCATGAAAACACCCGCCGGAAAAGAATGTAAATTCTACTACGCCGACTTTCACCGCGGGCGCAATGTGCAGGAATGCCGCCTGATTGCCCGCAATCTGGATTCCCCGCCGTGGCGGCCTGCCTTGTGCCGCGTGTGCCCGGTGCCGGACATCCTCCGGGCCAACCAGTCGGAAAGTATGAAGCTGGAAGCCACGGTAGAAAAGCAATTCTTCGGCTTGCGGCAGGTGGTCAAAGTGACCGGCTGGTGCAGTGAATGCTTCAGCGAAATTCCCGACCCGATGGTCGGCTGTCCAAACTGCGGCCCATCCGCCCGGCCCTCCATTCTGAACCTGGATGAAGGGCCGGAGTAGCCCCCCATGTCCGGCGTTCTGGCCCTGTTTCCCCACCACACCACCATCGACGCCGGCGGGCACCTGTCTCTGGATGGTTGCCGCGCCGCCGACCTGGCCGCGCAGTTCGGCACGCCGCTGTACGTGTACCACCTGGACACCATCCGCAGACGGATAGCGGCTTACCGCCAGGCACTCGACCAATATCCCGGCCCCTCCCGGCTGACCTACGCCAGCAAAGCCTTTTTGTGCGTCGAACTGGCCCGCTTTATGAGCCATCAGGGGGTGGGGCTGGAGGTATCTTCCGCCGGAGAGCTGTACATCGCCCGGCAAGCCGGGGCAGACCCGGCCCAACTGCACATGCACGGCAACAACAAATCCCGCCTGGATTTGGAAGAGGCTGTGCGTCAGGGGGTCGGGCGGATAGTGGTTGACAACCCGGCAGAACTGGCGCGGCTGTCTGCCGTGGCCCGCGGCCAACCGCGGCCGGTCAGCATCTGGCTCCGGGTGACGCCCGGCATTCCGGTTGATACGCCCCACCGCTACACCGTTACCGGCACGGTCGACAGCAAATTCGGCATGCCGCCCGACGAAGCCCTGGCCGCGGCCCGCCGGCTCCTGCAAGCCGGCCCCGATTCCCCCCTGCGGCTGGCCGGCCTGCACACCCATCTTGGCTCCCACTTTCACCAGCCTGCCCCCGTGGTGCAGGCCATCGACAGCCTGCTCAACCTGGCCCGCTCGCTACACGAAGAAACCGGCTGGGTAGCGGCGGAAATCTGTCCCGGCGGCGGCTGGGGTGTGCCCTACCACCCTGCCGACCCGCCGATGCCGGTGGCCCCGTTTGTCACCACCCTGGCCGGCGCGGTCGCCGATGCCTGCCGCCGCCGGAACCTGCCCCTTCCCACCCTCGTCCTGGAGCCGGGCCGGTCGCTGGTGGCCCAGGCCGGGGTAGCCCTGTATACCGTTGGCGGGCGCAAGGAAATTCCGGGCCTGCGCACCTACATCAGCGTGGACGGTGGTCTGGCCGACAACCCGCGGCCGGCGCTGTACGGCGCGCGCTACACTGCCCTGCTGGCTAACCGGGCCGCGGAACCGCCCACCGAGACCGTAACCGTGGCCGGCCCATACTGCGAATCGGGGGACATCTTGATAGAGCAGGTCGACCTGCCGCCGGCCCGTCCGGGCGACCTGCTGGCCGTGCCCGTTTCCGGCGCGTACCAGCTTTCGATGAGCAGTAACTACAACGCCGCCCTGCGTCCGGCGGTGGTCTTTATAGAACGGGGAACCCCGCGGCTGGTTCAGCGCCGCGAAACCTTCGCCGACCTGGTCCGCCGGGACATCACTGCGGCAACTGCGATTCCAGAGTCTGGCGCACCCGCCGGAGCAGGTCGGGAATAGTGAAAGGTTTCTGCAGAAAGGCCAGTCCCTCCTGCAGGATGCCGTGCTGGACCACGGCATTGTCGGTATAGCCAGACATATACAGCACCTTCATCTCCGGCCAAATTTCCGCCAGGCGGCGGTACAGCTCCATCCCATTCATCGACGGCATCACCACATCGGTCAGGAGCAGGTCAACCGGCTGAGACCGGCCCCGCACCTGCTCCACGGCCCGCGCCGGATGCTCCGCGCTGAGAACGGTGTAGCCATGCGCCTGCAGGGTCTCGGCCACCAGCTGGCGCACGGCGGCTTCGTCTTCCACCACCAGGATGGTTTCCCCCTGTCCCGGCGGCGCGGCCTCCGGAGCCTCCGCCTCGGCCTTTTCCACCTGCTCCGCGGTAGGCAGGTAAATTTTAAAAACCGTCCCCTGCCCCGGCTCGCTGTAAACCCAAATGCTTCCCCGATGATGCCGGATGATGTTGTAAACGGTCGCCAGGCCCAGGCCCGTGCCTTCGCCCTTGCGCTTGGTGGTAAAAAACGGCTCAAAAATGCGCTGGCGGGTTTCGGCATCCATCCCCACCCCCGTATCGCTGACCGCCAGCAGAACGTAGCGTCCCGGCTCTATCCCGGGATGGGTGGCCGTATACACCTCGTCCAGGGTGACCGCGCCGGTTTCGATGACCAGTTCACCCCCGTTGGGCATGGCGTCGCGGGCATTGACCGCCAGATTCAGCAGGACCTGCTCAATCTGGCTCCGGTCGGCCTGGATGGGCGGCAGGTTTTCCGCCGCCCTGACCTGCAGAAGGATGTCCTCGCCAATCAGCCGGCGAAGCATATCCTGAAAATCGTGCACCAGTTGGTTCAGGTCCACGGCGGTCATTTCGACCGGTTGCTGGCGGCTGAAGGCCAGAATCTGGCGGGCCAGGTCTGCGGCCCGCTGGGCGGCCTTGCGAATCCGGGTCAGGTCGCGG
>RFJV01000575.1 GCA_003694775.1 Chloroflexota bacterium
CGCCCACCGCCGCCGGTTCGCCGGGCAGGGACACGCCTCCGCCGCCGCAGGTCGCCCCGAACAGTCCGTTTACCAACCTGCGGCTGGCCCACGCCATCACCGACGACCACCAGCCCGAACGGACCGGTACCGTTTTTGCGCCCGGCCCGGAGCCGGTCTACCTGTTTTTTGACTACGCCGGCATCCAGCCCGGCACACCATGGGGACATCGCTGGCTGGATGATGGTCGTGTTTTGGAAGACGTGCCGGAAACGTGGCCCGAAGAATACGGACGGTACGGCACGGCCTGGGTGTTCTTTGGCCCTGCCGGCGGCTACCAGCCGGGTACGTACCGGGTGATTCTGCTGGTCAACAGCCGGCCTGTCAGCACCGCCACCTTTGTTATTGCGCCAGGCGGCGAGTGAATGGTGAATAACAACATCTCCAATCTCTAATCTCCAATCTCCAATCCCCAAAGGAAGGATGCGCGTATGTCTCTTAATTTACCCCTCAGGCCCCGCCGAAACCGCCGC
Organism: Chloroflexota bacterium; assembly: GCA_003694775.1. Taxonomy (GTDB): domain Bacteria; phylum Chloroflexota; class Anaerolineae; order 4572-78; family J111; genus J111. The sequence continues at coordinate 513 of RFJV01000575.1, forward strand.
CGGTTGGTGTGGTGGCTCCTGCTGTTGGCCGCGGTGACCACTGCTCTGGCCCTGCGGCAGAAAGGTCTGCTTCCCACCCAGGCCACCGCCCAACGGAGCGACACCGCCCCGCCGACAGCGCCGCCCCCGGCGGAAATCACCCCGCCTGCGGCGCTGAAATCCGCCCCCGTACCCCAGGAGGCAGACCCGCCTCCGGCAGTCATTGCCGGGACCGCCGAAAGCGAGACCGCACCGGACAGCGACGCCTACACCTCCGCCCTGTACAGTGCGGAGCAGGAAGGCGTTCCCTGGCCCAATGCCGGGGGACGTACCCGTATTGAGACCTACACCGTCCAGGAAGGCGATACCCTGTGGAGCATCGCCGCCCAATACGGGCTGGATATCGATACTCTGCGCTGGTCGAACCCGGAGCTGGAGCGAAATCCGGATATTCTGTCGGTGGGGATGGAACTGCGGATTTTGCCGGTCATCGGGGTGTACCACGTGGTGGAAGCGGGCGACACAGTCGCCACGATTGCCCAGGAATACGGCGTGTCGGAAGAAGATATTACCGCCTACCCGCCGAACGGCTTATATCCGCCGTACAACCTCAAGCCGGGGCAGGGCATCATTGTACCGTTCGGGCGGAAGAATCCCAACCTGCCGCCCCCGGACCCGGCCCTCGACTTTCCGCTGGCCTGGCCGGTTGCCGGAGTGGTCACCCAGCCGTTTGGGCCGGACCACCCTGCGCTGGACATCGGCGCGCCGTACGGTTCCACTGTGTACGCCGCCGCGGAAGGGAAGGTCATCCGGGCCGGCTGGCTGCCGACCGGCTACGGCTACTCCATCATCATTGACCACGGCGACGGTCTGCAAACCTGGTACAACCATCTCAAAGGGACGCTCATCGGTGTGGGGAGCTACGTGTCCCGCGGCGACCCGATTGCCGAGGTGGGCAGTACCGGCCATTCTACCGGGCCGCACGTCCACTTTGAGGTGCGGGTCAACGGGGAGCGGGTTGACCCGCGGGATTACCTGCCGCCTTCCCCGCGCTGAGTTTATTCGCCGCCGGGGTTTTCCGGCGCGGCTTCCCAAAGGCGCAGAAACTCCCGTGCCCTGGTAGAGTGGTGCAGATAGGCAAACCGGGCCACCTGCCGGCCCACTTCCTTCAGCCGCGCCGCCAGAGCCGGATTGATGGCCTGGCCGTCGGGGGTGAACTGTTTGCTGGACTGGGGAATGAGCACCTGTTCGGGGATGACCCAGGCGTGCAGAGAGCGACCCACCGCCCGCAGGCTGTTCAGAGCATTGACCGCCCCCATCGTGCCCCCGGACACGCCAATCAAACCGACCAGCTTCCCCTCGAACTGCTCAAAGCCCATCAGGTCGAGGGCGTTTTTCAGCACGCCGCTGACTCCACCGTGGTATTCAGGCGTTCCCAAGATGATGCCCTGCGCCGCGCCGACCTCCTCACGAAGCCGGAAAACATCGGGGGGATAGGTGGCATCGTCTCCGCCGTGGCAGAAGACCAGCCCGTACTCTCGCAGGTCAATCAACCGGGTGCGCGCCCCGCTTTCTGCCGCCCCCTTCAGGGCGATTTTCAGCGCCATCCGGGTGTAGCTGGTCTGGCGCAAACTGCCGCAAATACCGACCACCAGAATGCTGTCCGGACGGTCGGTGGTGGGAATAGTTTCGTTAGACAAGGTGTTCATCTCCGATATAGTTGGTGAGTTGGAGAGTTAGGGAGTTGGTGAGTTGGGGAGTCTCCAATCTCCCCAATAAATACCAGAAAACCGGGGTTTCGTCAATTAACACGAAAGGCACAAATTCTTTCGTACCCTTCGTGTTCGTATTGCCAAAATCCCCGTCCCCGCGTATGATTAGTCCGGCTCTGCGCCGTCCTGCCGGGCGGTGGGGGTCAGCCCAAACCAAATTTCTCCGGGTGATACAGGAAATGAAACCGTTCAAATACATTGCGCCGGCAACTGCCGCTACCGTACTGCTGGCCGCCTGGGTTGCCACGCGGCCCTTGAAACTGCGCCGTCTGGGGTCCCGTCCCTACCCGGCGGCAGGCTACATTGAAGCTGTAGACCGGCTGGAGGCGTGGAAATCTCGCGGCCAGCACCGCCTGCATCCGGCCTGCCAGCCTATCCTGCTGTCGCACGGCAGGCAGACGGAACGGGCCATTGTTTTCTGGCACGGGCTGACGAGCTGTCCCCGCCAGTTTTACCGCTTGGGCAAGCTGTTCTACGAGCGGGGATACAACGTCCTCCTGCCCCGGATGCCGTACCACGGTCTGGCCGACCGGATGACCACGGAACAGGCCCGGCTGACCGCGGAGGATATGGTGGCCTTTGCCGACGAGTCGATAGATATTGCCCGCGGGCTGGGCAAGCACGTGACCGCCTTTGGCTTTTCGATGGGCGGGGTGGTGGGCGGATGGGCCGCCCATCACCGGGGCGACATCGAACGGCTGGTCCTGCTGGCCCCGGCCTTCTGGATACAGGCTTTCCCCCGCCGCTTCGACCGGGCTATCATCAACTTTCTGCTGGCTCTGCCCAACCGCTTCCGCTGGTGGGACCCGGTTGCCAAAGCCGACGCGCCCGGCCCGCAGTATGCCTACCCCCGGTTCTCCACCCACGCCCTGGCCCAAATGCTGAGGCTGGGGCAGGCCGTTCAGGCCGCGGCCCGGCGCTACCGGCCGGTGGCCCCGTCTATCCTGGTCATCACCAATCCCAATGACCAGGCGGTAGACAACCGGGTCGCCGCGGAGGTGGTGGCCCGTTGGCAGGCTCACGGCGCCAACGTAGACACCTACCACTTCGACGCGGCCCTGGGACTGCCCCACGACCTGATTTCGCCGGAACAGCCGTTCCAGCAGGTCGACCGGGTGTATCCCATCCTGCTCAAGCTGGTCACAGAAGAAGATTAGCCGATGAACACATCTGCGCCTGATTCTTTGACCCGCGGTCTGCCGGTCAGACTGCTGGGCCGGCTGGGCTTGCTGGTTGCCGGGGTGGTCATTCCCCTGCTCCTGCTGGAGTTCGGTGTCCGCCTGACCCATCTGGCGCCGCCGCCCCAGCCCAACCCGACCATCTGGGAGCCGCACCCGCTGTTCGGCTGGTGGCACATTCCCAACAGCGGCGGCATCTTTCACAGTGACTTTAACGAATTCGAGACCGAGGTGCGCATCAATGCCCGCGGCCTGCGCGACCGGGACATCGGCTACGACAACCCGACCGCCGCGCTGCGCATTCTTTCCCTGGCCGACTCTTTCGGCGAGGCCCTGCAGGTCAACCTGCCGGAGACCTACCACAAACAGCTTGAGACCCGCCTGAGCCAGAGCCTGGGCCGCCCGGTGGAGGTCATCAATGCCGGCGTTGGCGGGTGGGGCACGGACCAGGAGGCCATTTTTTACGTGGCCGAGGGGTTCCGCTACCGGCCAGACGTGGTACTGCTGGCCTTTTTCACCCGCAACGACGCGGTCAACAACTACGGCCCGCTGGAAATTGCCCGCAACGGCGGGAGCCAGCAGAAGCAGTTTTTCACCCTCTCCCCGACCGGGGAGCTGATACCGCCGCGGCAAACGGACCCGGCAGAGGCGGCGCCGTCCTCCCCCGGCGAGGAGGAGGCTGACCCGCCCCTTCTGCCCCTGGCCGACACGCTGTGGCGTCACTCCGACCTGTACCGGTTTGCCATGCCCTACCTGCGGGACATCCCGGCGGTGCTGAAAACGCTCGGCCCGACCGGCATCCTGGGCGGAGAGGCGGTCATTCGGGCGCGGCATCCGGCCACGCCGGTTCCGTTTTACGTGTACCAATCTCCCCCGGACGAGCAGTTCGAGGCGGCTTGGAGCCTGACCGGAGCCATCATCCGCGGTCTGCGGGACGAGGTAGAACGGCGGGGGGCGCGGCTGGTGGTGGTCATCATCGCCGCGCCGGAGCAGGTCTACCCGGAGCAGTGGGCCGGCGTGCTGGCGGCTCACCCGTCGATGCAGGGGCTGACCTGGGACCTGGACCTGCCCAACCGCCGGCTGTCCGCCATTTTGGAGCAGGAGGGTATTCCCTATCTCGACCTCCTGCCCGTGTTTCGGAAAGCCGCCTCCCGGCCCGATACGCCGCCGCTCCACTTCCGCCACGACCAGCACTGGACCCCGGCGGGGCACAGGCTGGCCGCGGAAGCAATTCACGATTTTCTGCTGGACCGCGGGCTGTTGGAAAAGACCGGGCAGTGATTCGTGTTGTAAGGGTTTCGATTTCCCTGCCGCTTGTTGTATAATTTCCAGCGTAAATCGTAAATCGTCAATCGTAAATCGTAAATACCCTTATGGACCAATCACACATCAGAAACTTCTGCATCATCGCCCATATTGACCACGGCAAAAGCACCCTGGCCGACCGCCTGCTCCAGGCCACCGGGGCCATCTCCGAGCGGGAGATGCAGGAACAGGTGCTGGATGATATGGACCTGGAGCGGGAAAAAGGCGTCACCATCAAGGCCTCGGCAGTGCGGATGAGCTATACCGCCGCGGATGGTCAAACTTACCAGCTCAACCTGATTGACACACCGGGCCACGTGGACTTTACCTACGAGGTGAGCCGCGCCCTGGCCGCGTGCGAGGGGGCTATCCTGGTGGTCGACGCCACCCAGGGCATCGAGGCCCAGACCCTGGCCAACCTGTACCTGGCCCTGGACTACAACCTGGAAATCGTGCCCGTGGTCAACAAAATCGACCTGCCGTCGGCGCGGCCCGATGAGGTGGCCCAGGAAATTGAGGACCTTATCGGCATCGACGCGGCCGACGTTCTGCCGGTCAGCGCCAAAACCGGTGAGGGGGTCGACGCCCTGCTGGCGCGGCTGGTGGAGCGGATTCCGCCACCCTCCGGCAACCCGGACGCACCTCTGCGCGCTCTGATTTTCGACAGCCACTACGACGCCTACAAGGGCGTCATTGCCTACGTGCGGGTGGTCGATGGTCAGCTTCAGAAACGGCAGTCCCTCTATCTGATGGCGACCCGCCGCGTCAC
>RFJV01000576.1 GCA_003694775.1 Chloroflexota bacterium
AACTACTTTGGCCTGGTCCAGACCAACATTTACGGCTGGGCGTGGCAGTCCTTTGCCCGCAGTATTGCCAGCCTGTTCATCTTCGTGATGGGCGTATCCCTCACCCTCAGCTACCGGCGAGCAGTGCAGAAAGCCGGGCACCGCCGGCTGTTCGGCAAGTACCTGCGCCGGGGCGGGCAGATTTTTGGTCTGGGGATGGTCATTACCATTGCCACCTATTTTTTCATCGGCCCGGCGTATGTGCGGTTTGGCATTCTGCACCTGCTGGGCGCGTCTATCATTATGGCCTACCCCTTTCTGGGCCGGAGCCGCTGGCTCAGCCTGGCGGCAGGTGTGCTGGGAATTGTCCTGGGCGCGTTCCTCAACCGGCAGGTCATCGATGGGCCGTGGCTGTTGTGGCTGGGAGTCAAACAGGCCGGTATTTCGATGGTGGATTACTACCCTCTTCTGCCCTGGGGGGCCATCACCCTGCTGGGCATTTTTGCCGGCGACACGCTGTACCCGCAGGGCCGGCGCCGGTTCCACCTGCCGGCCTGGGGCGACTTTCCCCTCTTCCGCGGTCTGCGTTTTTTGGGACAGCACAGCCTGCTCATCTACCTGATTCACCAGCCTATCCTGATTGGCCTGTTGATGGTCCTGAGATTTGGAAATTAGAGATTGGAGATTGGGAGATTAGAGATTAGGAGATTGGAGGATGACTAACAGGTTTCATCCTTCCGCCTTCATCCCTCATCCTTCCTCCCTCCTCCTTCCTCCTTCATCCTTTTTACTCACCGGAGGCCGGCAATGCCCTACCCTGTTTTTGACCGCTCGCAGTTGAAGCTCAAGCCGCTGGCCGAGCGCGTCCACGATATGGACCTGTCCACCATACTGCATCTCACCGACGACACACCCCCCTTTGACCACCCCGACCTGCCCACCCTGGCCCGGCGCATCGTTGACGCGCATCGCCGCGGAGGGCAGGTCATCCTGATGATGGGCGCGCACGTTATCAAGACGGGCCTGTCCCGGTTTGTGATTGACCTGCTGGAGCGGGGCATTATCACCCACATTGGCATGAACGGGGCCGGGCCAATCCACGATTTTGAGCTGGCCCTCATCGGCGCCTCCACCGAAAGCGTGGCCCGCTACATCCGGGAGGGGCAGTTCGGCCTGTGGCAGGAGACCGGACGCATCAATGAGGCCATCCGTGCCGGGGCGCAGGAAGGGCTGGGCCTGGGCGAGGCCATAGGCCGGATGATTGAGCAGGAGCAGTTCCCTCACCGGGACATCAGCATCCTGGCCGCGGGCTACCGCCTGGGCGTTCCGGTTACGGTCCACGTGGGCATCGGCTACGACATCATCCACGAGCACCCCAACTGCGACCCCGCCGCGCTGGGACAGACTTCCTACCGGGATTTCCTGACCCTGGCGCACACGGTGTCGCGGCTGGAGGGGGGTGTTCTGCTGAACTTTGGCACCGCGGTGATGGGGCCGGAAGTGTACCTGAAGGCGCTGGCAATGGCCCGCAATGTGGCCCACCAGCGAGGAGAGCGCATCAACCGCTTTACCACCGCCGTGTTCGACCTGCTGGACCTGGGCGATGCAGACCCGCACCGTGAAGCGCCCAAAGATGACCCCCGCTACTACTACCGGCCTTACAAAACCATTCTGGTGCGCACGGTGCAGGACGGCGGCGAAAGCTTCTACTTCCGCGGCGACCACCGGGCCACGCTCCCGGCCCTGCACCGGCTGGTGGTTGGGCCTACGACGAACGACGAATGACGAACGACGAACGACCAACGACCAACGACCAGTGTTCGTCCTTCGTCACTCTTCCTGACAATGAACAAGTCCCGCTTTGATGAGCTGTTGCAAAAATTTCCCGCCCTCCACCTGCTGGTGGTCGGCGATATTTTTCTGGACAAATACCTGGACATTGACCCGGCCCTGAGTGAAACATCGCTGGAAACCGGGCTGGAAGCCTACCAGGTGGTCAGAATCCGGCACAGCCCTGGCGCGGGCGGCACGGTGGTGGCTAACCTGCGGGCGATGGACGTACCGGTCTCGGTGGTCAGTGTGATTGGCCGAGACGGTGCAGGGTTCGACCTGCGGCAGGATTTGGCACGATTGGGTGTCGATATGGCTGGTCTGCTGGAAACACCGGACCGCTTTACCCCGACCTACACCAAACCGCTGGTCCACCCACCGGAGGGCGGCCCGCCGCGGGAGCTGAACCGGCTGGACATCAAAAACCGCCGGCCTCTGCCGGCGGAACTGGAAACCGCAGTGCTGGCGCAGGTCGAACGGCTTCTGCCGGCGGTCAGTGGGGTGGTCATTGCCGACCAGGTGCCGGAGCGCAACTGCGGCGTCATCACCGACCGGGTGCGGGCCGGGCTGTCGCGGCTGGCGGCGCAGTACCCCGCTAAACCCTTTCTGGTTGACTCCCGAACCCGCATTGGCGAATTTGCAGGCGTAATGCTCAAGCCCAACATCCACGAGGCACGGGCCGCAGTCGCCGGGCAGTCCCAACCGGACGACATTGCGGCCGGCGACTTGCTGGCCGCGGCTCGCAGATACGGGTCGGCCTTGTATGAAAGGAACCGGCAAGCGGTGTTCGTCACCCTGGGCGAGCAGGGCATCCTGGCG
>RFJV01000577.1 GCA_003694775.1 Chloroflexota bacterium
CAAACTCCCAAACTCTCAAACTCTCAAACTCATAAACTCCCGAACTCCCATTATATTCAATTTGCCCGGTAAATCCAATCTGCCCCTTGCAGACCGTCCGCCGCATTTTTGCCAAAGTAATCACCCTGCTTTATGATACACCCGCTATGACCATCCGTCGTAATCTACTGTCCACAACATTCACTCGACAGCGTCTGGCTTCGCTGGCAAAGTACCCCTGGGAGCTGGTTCCTTTTCTGGCCCTGTTCTACTGGCTCTACCGCCGAACCATGCCGCCCGGCATCAGCTCCTGGATTGTCGAAGGCTGGGACTCCGCGGTGCTCCAGATTACCGGCAGTACGTGGGGCATTCCCCATTCGCCGGGGTATCCGCTGTACACCATCCTGTCGAACCTGTTTGTCCGTTTGCTGGGCTACCTGCCCGTCTATTCCCGGACCGAACCGGTCTGGCGAGTCACCTTTTGGTCTACCACCACCAGCCTGCTGACCCTGGCCGTAGTCTACCTGGTGGTGCGGCGGCTGGCGCGGAACCGCCCCGCGGCTCTGTTTGCCGCGGCGCTGTTGGGGGTCAGCTTTAACTTCTGGCGCGGGGCCATTATGGCCGAAGTGTACAGCCTGAACGCGCTCATCTTTGCCCTGACCTTCTGGCTGGCCCTGATTTGGGACACCGACCGCCGCGACCGCTGGCTGGTTCTGCTGGGGCTGGTGCTGGGCGCAGGGCTGGCCCACCACCGCACCTCTTTCATCCTCCCGCCGACCATCGCCCTCTGGGTCACCATCCGGCGACCGGTAGAAGCCAGCCACGGCCCCCTGCCCCACGCCGACACCCCCCGCTGGAAAGTCGTTGCCCGGCGCTGGTCCATCCTGGCCGCGGGCGCGCTGGTTCCTCTGCTGTCCTACCTGTACCTGCCCCTGGCCGCCCGCTGGCGAGCCGGGCAAAGCTGGCTTTACGCCGACGCGTCCAACTGGAATGTGTTCTGGTTTATGGTGCTGACCCGCGAGTGGTGGGGACTGGTCAAGCCTCCTGCAGACGCCGCGGCCTGGGGAGAGGCTCTGCTTGCCCTTTTCCGCCAGCAGGCCGGTGAAATCACCGCCGCGGGCGTGGTCGCCGGGCTGGCCGGTCTGGCCCTCAACCGCCGCTACCTGTGGCTGTTTGCCCCGCCGCTGGCCGCCTTTACCTTTTTCGGCCTGACGTACCACGTGGCCGACCTGGACAGCATGCTGATTCCGCTCACCCTGGTGCTGAGCATTGGCGTGGGCGCGCTGGTGGGCAATTTACTGCGCCGGTTTGCCAGCCGGCTGGTCAAAATTATCCGTCTGAAAGACGAGGCCCTGCGCGGACGCTGGCTCAGCGTGGCCCTGCGGGGCGCGCTTTCCGTGGTGGTCGTCTGGGCCGGCTACCTGGCCCTCCGCCCCCTGGCCGAGCAGAACTACCCGCGGCTGGACCTCAGCGGCGACTGGCAGGCCGTGGACCTGGTTGAGGAAGTGGTCGCCATTGCCCAGGCCGGCACACCGCTGACCATCATTGGGCAGGATAACAGCGTTCTGCCCGATTTCATTTACGCCCAGGTCAGCCTGAAACAGCCGGTAGAACCGCTCTCCACCACCACCCTCAGCCGCATGCCGGAAGCACAAAGCATCGCCCTGCTCCAGGAGCGGTTCAACCAGGGCCGCCGCATTCTGGTTGACCGGGAAACCATCGACCTGGGCTTCATCCCCTGGCTCAACGCGGCCATCAACCAGGGCCAAATTTTCCTGGCCCCCACCGGACACCCCTACCTGTGGGAGCTAATTCCCCGGCCAATGCCCAACGTCCTGCCGCCCAACGAATCCTGGACCTACCTGCCGCCCGGCCAGTTTCTGGATGGCAAAGCCTCCATCATCGCCTATTCGGAGCGGCTCATCCGCAAGCGAACCGGCTGTTTCCTGCGCCTGACCCTCTTCTGGCGGATGGAAGAAAAGCTGGACCAGGACTACTTTGTCTCGGTTCAGCCGCTGGGCGGCGAAGTGGTGCTGGCAAAAAACGACCATCTGGCCCTGATGCGTGGCTACCTGCCCACGTCGCAGGTGGAACCGGGAGAAATCGTCCGCGATGAGGTTGACCTGCTGGTGCTGGAACCGTCCGCGCTGGTGGGGGTCAATCTGGTGGTCAACCTGTACCAGGTGCAGGGCAATCAGTACCCGGCCTTTGGAGAAGTGACCCTACCGGTGACACCCAATGCCGATGCCTGCAAGTAGTGTATCTCTGCTCAGAAACGACGGGCTGTACCTGCGGATGCAGGCCACCCTCCAGCAGTTGGCCGGGGATACCGCCGTAGCGGAATTTGCCAACGGTCTGCTGGCCGCGGCGCTGGAGGCCCTGCCGTCTGACCTGCGCCGGCGGTTTACGCTGGTCGACGCGCTGGTGCAGGCCAACCAGGCCGTCTATCCTTTGCTTACCGCCCTGCTGGTTCTGGACGCGGCGGTGGATACCGTGGTAGACGACGAACGCCGCGTTTTTCCCCTGCCCGGCTACCTTTCGTACCGCCATCGTCTGCCGGTTGACCGCTACCCCCTGAACACCATGCGCCTGCCGCCGCTCAATCCGGGCGGGCATTACCACCTGCAGGCCGGCCCGGCGGGCGAATGGGCCGCAGTCCGGCTGGACCTGCACCCCCGCCTGAAAGTTACCGGCCACGTACGGATGGCCGTCGGCAGTGCCGACCGCCCGCCTGTCCGCCTTCTGGCCGCCGAACACCGCCTGGACCGGCAGGTTCTCGATGAAGCAATGATTACCCATTCTCTCAACGCCGCCGCGACCGCCACCACCCCGCCCCTCACTGCCGGCGAGTACAACCTGCTCAGAGACATCCTCCAGCGTCTGCTCCACCCCAGCCCGTAAGACTGAAGTTTCGCATAATCCTGAAATTCCCCTTGCCTCCAGTTCAATTTGTGGTATAATTGTATTATGTAAAATTCCGACCCAAAGATTTTTCAGCACCACCACAGGCGGAGAGGACGGGTACGCCGATGGCAGAAGTTTCGCTAGAACTGGCTATTTCGGCCATTCGCGCCGGCAGGAAAGAAGAAGGCCGACAGCTTTTGAACCTGCTCATCCAGCAGAACCCCAACAACGAGATGGCCTGGCTGTGGATGAGCAGTGTGGTCAACACCGACGAACAGCGGGCGCGGTGTCTGTACCACGTACTGGCTATCAATCCCAACAACCAGCTGGCCCGCAAGGGACTGAGCATTCTGGGCATCGTGGTCACCGATTCCCGGCCGGTCAAAATTCCACGCGACTCCCAACCCATTCCCATCCCCAAACCGTCCAGCGACAGCGGCCCTCACTTCCCCCACGAAAAACCTGCCGGCCCGCCCCCCCAGACCGGAGAACGCCGTCCCTTCCGCATCGACCCGGAAAGCATTGTCCGCGACCTGCCCTTTACCCCGGTGAACCAGCCCTTCAGCGGAACCACGCCCCCCGGCAACGGCAGTCAACCGCCGGACCAGCCCCAGCAGAAGGCCGACTCCCACCCCTCAACGCCGGTTCCGCCACCGCCGGCGGATTCGGAACCGCACCCGGCCCAGCCGCCATCCCAGCCGGTCCAGCCGGTTCCGCCCCCACCGCCGCCACCGGTTTACTATCCCCCGCCGCCGGGCCTGCCCCCGTCGGGGCAGGAAACCCGGCCTACCCAGCCATTTCAGCCGCCGCAGATGCCGGCAGGCCCGGCATACCCCGGTCACGGCGACGTGACGATGGGCATGCCTACCCAGTACCTCCCGCCGACGCCGGCCCCGTCGCCGGGTATTCATTCCAACTTCACGCAGGGGATGCCCTTCTACCCGCCGCCGGGCCAACAACCCGTCATGGGCGCGTCGACCGGCTACAGCGCGGCCACCCTGCCCCTGGGCTACCCGGCCCCGCCGCCGGATTACCGCCAGCCGGCCCGTCCGGCCCCAAAACCGGCCAAAGAAGAGGATGAAGAGGAAGTAAACATTCTGGCCGTGATTATCTTTGGTGCACTTTCGGTTACGGCCCTGGGCGGTCTGGGGATGCTCATTTTACTGATGTTTACCACCGGTTGA
>RFJV01000578.1 GCA_003694775.1 Chloroflexota bacterium
AAAAGTTTGTCATTCCCCCTGTCTCGTGCTAAACTGCCTGCAGTCTATACAAACAGATACCGCGTTCACCAACCGGGAGAACTATGAAAAAACGAGCTGTTTTGCTAACCGTTTCTCTGCTTTTCCTGCTGGCCGTGACCAGCTGGCCCCGGTCGCTGGGGGTGCTGGCCGCGCCGCCGGTGCAGGGGGCCGATATCGCGGTCATTTCCCAGCCGGCCAGCAATGCCATTGTCAGCGGGGTGGTGCAGATTATCGGCAGTGCAGACCACCCCAGCTTCCAGTTCTACGTCATCGATATTGCCCCGGAACCCAATCTGAACAATGACCAGTGGGCCACCCTGGGAACCACCCACGATAAACCGGTCATCAACGGCGTGCTGGAAACGTGGGATACCACGCTCTTCCCCGATGGAAGCTACACCCTGCGCCTGCGGGTTGTCCGCCTGGACGGCAACTACGCCGAATACTTTACCCGGCAGGTGGTGGTCTCCAACACCCAGCCTACACCTACCCCTACCCCGGAGGTGAAAGAAACCCCCACTCCCACCGTCACGCCAACCCCCTTGCCCCCTACGCCGACCATTGTGATAGAAGGCCCGGTGGTCGACACGCCGACCCCACGGCCTATTCCCACCAATCCGCCGCTGGAGAACCCGGATGAGTCGGACTCGCTGGTGCCGACCGTCACCGGTTTTTCGGTGTCGCCGTTGGTGGATGCCTGCATTTACGGGGCCGGCGTGATGCTGGGCGTGTTTCTGCTGTTTGGCTTGCTGGCGACCCTGCGGCTGTTCATTCAGGGTTTCATCGACCGGGTGAAGCGGAAATCGTAGCCTATGCCTGTCTCATTTCCCTTTTTCGGACGCGGCGACAGCCGGTCGACCGGACCGGTGGCATGGCTGGTGGTGGGGTTGGGTAATCCCGGCCCCAAATACGAAGCTACCCGTCACAATGCCGGCTGGCACGTGCTCGACCTGCTGGTCCGGCGGTATCCGGGCCTCCGGTTCGACAAAAAACAAAGCAAGGCCCTGATTGCCCGCGGGGATATTGCCGGTGTGCCGGTTCTGCTGGTCAAACCGCAGACGTTTATGAATTTGAGCGGGGAAGCTGTGGGACCGCTTGCCCGCTTCTATAAGGTTCCGGCAGACCGGGTGCTGGTGATTTTTGATGATATTGACCTGCCAGCCGGCGCGCTCCGGCTCAGGCCAAAAGGAGGGGCAGGCGGTCACAAGGGCATGCGGAGCCTCATCCAGCATTTGGGAACCGAAGAATTTCCCCGGATTCGGCTGGGGATTGGACGTCCGGCAGGCCGGATGCCGGTTGAGGCGTACGTTTTGCAAAAATTCTCCCCCGATGAATGGGAGATGATGCAAATCACCTACCAGCGCGCCGCCGACGCAGTGGAAGCTGTCCTCACCGAAGGGATTGACCGGGCTATGAACCGGTTCAATCTGCCCGGACAGGACCCGCCGGCAGGGAAATAATCGCCAAAACAACGAGGGCAGAAGCCAGGCTTCTGCCCTCAAGTATAGAGTGGGGGGTTGGGTGGAGGATTACTGAATTGTCCTATTCATCCTGAAAACCTTTCTGTTTTCTTCGCGGGGCCAGGTCTACCGGTTACTGTTCGGAAGGAACCAGCTTGTGGAAGAGCGAAACCGAGCGCAGGGCCAGCACCAGCGACACAAGCCCGACAATGGGGTCGTTCCACCCGGCGATGGGAACCATCTTGTTGAAGGAAAGGGCGAAGGGTGAAATCAACAGCCACAGGGCAACCGCGGCGATGGCCCAATCTATGCTCTCACCGAATTTGGCATCATCCCGGCGGATAACCAGCAGGGCCAGTCCAGCCATCAGCAAACCGACAATGATGGCGTTGACGATGGCAACGGTTGAATTCCAGTAGCCAAATATCAGCGAGGCCACAATCTGCCACGCGCCCAACACCACCAATACCCAGTTAAGCTTTTTGGCAGTTTCCATCACGGCACCTCCTTTTTTTATTGACCTCCTCACCTGAAACTGTCCTGCCACCCAACCCAATCTGGAACCGCCTTGAATACCCCCACAATCAGCGGTTCTTTCTTCCGGGGGGGCGCCGGGATACGGCGCGGTACAAACCTCCCCGGAATTTTCCGCAGAACCGGTGAGCACAACGCCTCCAAATAGCCTGGTTAGTTTTTACAGAAGCTGACGGTTGCGGGCAGTCCTGGTTGGTTAACCCTGTCTGCCGGTCTGAAGTGTGGTGTTTCTACGAAGCACAGAAGTGGAAGGTTCCTGCATCCTGGTTCAGAAACCCGGTAAGAAGTGGTGAATGGTTTGCAGTAATATTATACCACAATTTTGGTTTTTTGGGGAGGGGAATTTTTCTATTCCTCGTATATTGGCAGGGCCAGATAGAACTCCAGTCTGTTGGCCTGCTGGTCAAACCACAGCCGACCGCCCTGGATTTCGGCCAACTGCCGGCAGAGGGGCAGTTCGATGCCGCCCGGTCCCAGCCGGGTATGTCCGGCAGTATCAATATAGGCCACCGGCTCGAACAGCTCGGCTTGCTGGCTGGCAGACAGCACCACCTCCGGTATTGTTACCCGGATAATCACCTCCGCTCCCTGGCTGGACGCGGTGAGCCGGATTTGGCCTGTTTTGGTCTTTTCCAGCCCAAACTGCACCAGGCTGGCAACCATCCATTCCAGGCGGAGACTGTCGGCGGCGGCTGGGGGGAGATTTTCGGGCAGGGTGATTTCAAGCCGGTTCGCTTCGTCGTGAAAGCGGGTTTGTTCAATTTTGTCCAGCACCGAATGGATGGATGTCGGCTGGAGTTCAATATTCAGCCGGTTGTGCTCCAGCTTGCTGAGGTCTACCACCGCGTTGACCAGGTCCAGCAGACGGCGGGCGCTGGTGTGGATGGCCTGCAGGTCGGCTAGCTGGGTCTCGTTCAGCGGCCCTTCGATGCCGTCCAGCATCAGCTCGGTGAAGCCCAGAATGGCATTCAGCGGCCCGCGCAGGTCGTGTGCCAGGTGATGAACGGTCAAGGTTTGTCGGGTTCGGTCGGTCATGGCATTGGCTCCCACCGTTAGTTTGTTTCCATTGTACCACACACATTGGCTTTTCCCAATTGACTTTCCATCCAATCTCTGCTAAAATATGCCCTGACCACGCAATGGAGGGATGGCAGAGTGGACGATTGCGGTGGTCTTGAAAACCACTGAGGCCGCAAGGTCTCCGGGGGTTCGAATCCCTCTCCCTCCGCCAGATGTGAATATGATGCACCAACAACCCGGGGAGGTGCCAGAGTGGACGATTGGGGCCGCCTGCTAAGTGGTTGTCGGGTTAACGCTCGACCGTGGGTTCGAATCCCACCCTCCCCGCCAGTAAGGCCGTCTCATGTAGACGGCCTTTTTTTTCGGTATTTGGGGTCAACTTGTGGTAGTCGGGGCATCCCTATGCCCCGGCATAGGGATGCCGGGGCTTTCTGACAAGCTTTGTTTACCGTAGCCTTTAACTGATTTTAACCCGTGTTTAACGGGTTTTTTGTAACAGTTATCAGGCTCCCCAACTCGTACACTCACTAACTCTCTCAGGAGATTGGATAATGACCGCCAACCTGATTCTCAAATCGGCTGAAGTAGGGCCGTGGCCGATGAACTCGTATGCTCTGATTTGCCCGGATACCCGCCAGAGCGTGCTGGTAGACCCCGGCGCAGACCCGGACACGCTGACGGCGATGATGGTCGACACGATTCCGCTGGCGATTTTTGTGACCCACGCCCATCAGGACCACGTCGGCGCGCTGGAGGAGATGAAGCGCCGCCTGAATGCCCCCGTTTTTATGCACCCCGCCGATTCTCCAATGGGCATCACCGCCGATGTATGGTTTGCCGGCGGCAGTACGTTTACCCTGGGCCTGCATACCCTGGAAATTGTGCACACACCGGGCCATACCCTGGGCATGGTGTCTATTCTGCTCCCGGATGGCCGGGCCATTGTGGGCGATACCATTTTTCCGGGCGGCCCCGGCAAAACGTGGTCGCCCCAGTATTTTGTGGTCACGATGAACACCATGCAGAACGTGGTTTTCCGCTGGCCCGACGATACCATCTGCTACCCCGGACACGGCCCTTCCTTCCGGCTGGGCGACGAACGGCCCGCGTTCCAGGCCTTTCTCCAGCGCGAGCACCCGGACGACCTGTTTGGCGATGTGACCTGGGACATGTAGACAGATTAAAATCTTTTCATTAAAATTTCATTACCCCTTCATGAATCTGCCGTATGCTGAAATGGCAATGATGGCCCGGTATTGGGGCAAACTTATCAGTCAGGCGGACGAGAAGGGGTTATGGCTCTGCAGGTTCCTCTGGAAATTTCAGGTCAGCAGACGATGTCGCTTCAGGAGCGTATTGAGGGGACCCCCACGGCGCGGGTCATCAGCGAGTTTGTAACCACCAGCGCCCTGTTTCCGGTGCTGGATGCCATTCAGGTTATCTCGGTAGAGGGTTGGGGCCGGTATTTGAGCGAACCGGCCCATTACATTCTCTTCCTGGCCGCCTTCATCCAGGCCTGGTTTTTGGGAACTGTCCCCACCAAACGGTGGTCTACCATCTTCTTCGGCAACCTGCTGGGGTTTGCCCTCTACGCGCCCATCGACATTGCCATTGAAGGACTGCGCTTTTTCCAGGAGCCGTACCACCTGGTTTTTGGCGGCTTCAGCCTGCTGATGGCTGTGACCGGTGTACTTCAGCACCTGGCGCGGCAAACTACTCTGCGGCAAATTTTTACCTCCCTCCTGGCAAACGTGAGCCGGGTTCTGCTTCTGCCCACAATCTACATGATTTCGGAAATGCATCTGGAACTGCCCTCGCAGTTTTCCTGGGCCGCCTTTGTGGAGTATATGCAGCACAGCGGCCACCGTTTCATCCTGTTCAGCGTTATCTTCTTTGGTATCCTCCTGGGCCTGGGCGAAGCCCAGCGGCTTGTTTACCTCCGGGTGCTTCGTCTGCTGGCCGAGCAGTTGAAAAAATACTCGGCCTGGAGCCTGGGTGAGGAGCTGATTACCACCGCCCTGGACAATCCCGAAGCCTTACAGCTTCACCGCGTGGAGCGGACCATTCTGTTTATGGACATCCGCGGCTTTACCGCCTGGACGGAAAGCAGTGAGCCGCAGTATGTGGTCGACATGCTGAACCGCTACTACCGGGAAGCCGAGGCCATCATCCAGGAGTTTGGCGGCCATAAACCCTCCTTCACCGCCGATGAAATTATGACCCGCTTTGCCCACCCGGAACCGGCATTTGCCGCCGCCCAGGCCCTGCAGGTCAGACTGGCCCCCTTGCTGGCCGAGGCCAATCTGGCCGTGGGGGTGGGCCTGCATACCGGCGAGGTCATCGAAGGATTGATGGGGTCGGAGACCACCCGCAAGTACGACATCATCGGTGACGCCGTGAATACGGCCAAACGTCTGGAGTCCTCTGCCGGACGCGGGGAAATTGTCATTTCCGCCGACACTTTCCGGCGTTTACCCGCACCCCCCGCTGATGCCCCAACGCGTTCCCTCCGGGTAAAAGGAAAAACCGACCCCCTGACCGTTTATGTGGTCACACCTGAGCCGGCAGTGTCTCCGTCGCCGGGTGTGCCGCTGGAAACCGCTTGAAAGGTGCCGTACAATGCGTGTCCTGGTTGTTGAAGATGAAGAACGGATTGCCCGCTTCCTGAAGAAGGGCCTGGAAGAAGAAAGCTATGCCGTAGACATTGCCCCCGACGGCCCCGCCGCGCTCGACTGGGTGGCCGGCGCAGAGTACGACCTGATTCTGCTCGACGTGATGCTCCCCGGCCTGAACGGCTTTGAGGTGTGCCGCATCCTGCGCGACCGCGGCGTGCAGACCCCTATCCTGATGCTGACCGCCCGCGATGAGGTGGACGACCGGGTACAGGGCCTGGACGTGGGCGCCGACGATTACCTGCCCAAGCCGTTCGCCTTTAAGGAACTGCTGGCCCGCATGCGTGCCCTGACCCGCCGCGCCGCCGCGGCCTCAACACCGTCCACCACCCTTCGCCTGGCCGACCTGGAGCTGGACACCATCACCCACGTGGCAAAACGGGGCAACCGCGAAATTGAGCTGACGGCCAAAGAATACGCCCTGCTGGAATACTTTCTGCGCCATCCCCGCCGTCCCCTCACCCGGACGATGATTCGGGAAAGCATCTGGGGCTACGACTACTACGGCGCGTCCAACGTGGTAGATGTGTACGTGCGCCATCTGCGCCGCAAACTGGAAGCCAACGGAGAACCGCCGCTCATCCACACCATCCGCGGCGTGGGCTATAAAATAGACGACCCGGAATGAACGTTCGTTTACGGCTGACCCTGTGGTATACTGCCATCCTGTTTTTGATTCTGCTCATCTTCAGCCTGGCGGTTTATATTGGCCTGACCCGCAGTCTGCTGGTCAATACCGACAGCCATCTCCAGCGCGAGGTGGGGGAAATGCTGGGCAACATGAAGTTCGACAGCCGCACCGGCGACCACAAAGAGGAAGAGTCGGAAGAAGAACACGGCGGCATCCACCAGAACGGCATCCGTTTGACCTACATCCCGGAAGAGGGCGTCTTCTGGCGCATCCTGGACAAAACCGGCCAGCCGCTCATCGACCCCGGCCACTTTGACGGCGCGCCTTTCGCCGACACCCCTCCCCCTACCGACCGCACCCGTTTTGAGTACACCACCCTGGCAAACGGCGAACCCATTCGCCTGTACACTGCCCCCTTTGTGCTGGAAGGTCAGGGCGAGGGGATTATCCAGGTGGCCGAAAGCTACCGTCATATTCAGGAAGTCCAGCAACAGCTTATCCTTCTGCTGGTGCTGGGCATCCCGGTAACGCTGGTCGCGGCCAGTGTGGGCGGCTGGTTTATGGCCGCCAGCGCCCTCAACCCCATCGACCGCATTACCCGCGCCGCAGACCGCATCAGCGCCAGCGACCTGCACCAGCGGCTCAATATGAACCTGCCCAACGACGAAATTGGCCGGCTGGCCGCCACCTTCGACAAAATGCTGGCCCGGCTGGAAGATGCCTTTGAGCGGCAGAAGCAGTTCATCGCCGATGCCTCGCATGAAATGCGCACCCCCCTGACCATCCTGAAAGGGGATGTAGAGGTGGCTCTCAACCGTCCCCGCTCTGCCGAGGAATACCGCGAAACGCTGGAAATGGTCAACCAGACCGCCGACCGCCTGACCCACCTGGTGGAAGAACTGCTCCTGCTGGCCCGCGCCGAAAACAACCAGTACCCCCTCAACCTGGCGCCCCTGAACCTGACCGAACTGCTGACCGAAACCGTTACTCACCTGATGCCGCGGGCCGTCAAAAACAACATCGCCCTGAACCTGAACGCGCCGGACGACCTGCCCATCACTGCCGACGCGTCTAAACTGAGCCGCATTTTTACCAATCTGGTGGATAATGCCATCAAGTACTCCCGTCCCGGCGATGCAGTGACGGTGACCGCCACCCGGCGAGGCCGGTTTGTCTCCGTGGATGTGGCCGATACCGGCCCCGGTATCCCCCCGGAACACCTGAACCGGCTCTTCGAGCGGTTCTACCGGGCCGATAAGGCCCGCTCCCGCCGGATGGCCGGGAGCGATGGTAGCGGCGCCGGCCTGGGTCTGTCGATTGCCCAATGGCTGGCCCAGATGCACGGCGGAAGCATCAAGGTCGCCAGCCAGGTGGGCAAGGGGACCATCTTCACCGTCTGGCTGCCGGTCGACCCGGCAGAACATCTGCCCATCAACACAGAAGCCGAGGGTGTATGAGAAACTTTGTTATCCTGCTTGTCAGTGGATTGGTGCTCGGTTTGGTGCTGATTGGCGGCGCGTACGTGATTTTTCCCACCCGCGTGCCGGAACAGCCGGCGATTGTGGTGCCGGTGAATTCCGAGGTGGAGCATCTGGCAGAAACCGTGGCTCAGCAGGCGGCCAGCTACCGGGCCACCGTCACGGCCCTGGAGCAGGAAACCGAGGATGTTTCCCAAACCCTGGAAGCGCAGGTCGACACGCTGAGCCGGCAGGTGCAGGCCGCGGAACAGGAACTGGCCCGGCTGAAAAGTCAGGAGGAGGAACTGCTGGCCCAACTGGAACAGCTCCAGGCCGAAAGAGCCGCAAAGCTGCAGGGCTACCAGCAGAGCCTGGAGCAGACTAAGGCCGACCACCTGGCAAAGCAGGCTGACCTGCAAGCCCAACTTAACCGGCTCCAGGCCGAACTGGAAGCCATCAACGCCCGGCTGGCAGAATAAACCGGGCAACTGCCGGCAGCTGCCCGGCAAATTTTACGAGGCAGAAATGACATCGCAAAATACAGGCAGGATTGTATCCGGTATCATCGTGGGAATAATTTTTTTACTCCTGCTCGGCCTGACCTGGCTGTTGGTCCTTAACCCCGCCCAGGCCGACCACGCCGGTCTGGGGAACTCGGTCGACGTACTGGCAACCGCGTCCGCGCTCCAGACAACGAACCAACAGCAGGAAATTCAGGCCACCGCTACGGCCCAGGCCGAAGAATGGAAAAAAACGGTGGAGGAGAAAGAGTCTGACCTGCGTCATGTCCGGCAGGAGGGGCAATCGCAGGTTCTGGAACTGCAGGCCCGGCTCGACACTCTCCAGCAGGATATCGAGCAGACCCGGCGCAGTATTACCGGCATCCAACAGCAGATTGAAGCACTCCAGCAGGCCATCCAGACCGATGCCGAAACCTACCGGCAAGACCTGGCCGCGCTGGAAAACGAAATGACCCAGGTTGAGCAGACCCTGGAGACCCGCCTCAGCGAAATCAACCTGGCTCTGCAGAACGCCCGCGCCGCCCTGGCGGCCCGCCAGCCCACCCCGCCGCCTGCCGCCGTATCCCCCGATGACAGTTCCTCCGATTCGGACGACAAGTCCGATAGCTCCCGCGCCGAGAAAGAGGACGAGGACGCAAAGGAAAAAGAAGACAAGAAAGACAAAGACGAACACGACGATTGAAAATAGTTTGTGAGTTACAGAGTTTGTGAGTTACAGAGTTGGGGAGTTAGAGAGTTTTTATCTCCCAATCTCCAATCTCTAATCTCCAATCTCTAATCTCTAATCTCTAATCTCCCAATCTCCCGCGTGTATTTGTCCCTCCTTTCCAGCCGTGTTATACTTTTCACTTATCGTTTAGTGTATACTGGAACCTGCGAACTGGAAAAGGAGAGGGCAACTTGTCTCTACTGGCAACGGCTTACGTCATTACCGCGCTTTTACTGGCAGTATATGCCCTGAATGCCTGGATTCTGACAGTCCTGTACTTCAAATATAAAAACGTAGCGTCTCCCCCGGTAAAACAGCCGTCCGCATCAGCCTGGCCCAGGGTGGTCGTACAGCTTCCCATCTTCAACGAGGCCCTGGTGGTCGAGCGGCTCATCGACGCCGCGGCCCGGCTGGACTATCCCCGCGACCGGCTGGAAATCCAGGTGCTGGACGATTCTACCGATGAGACCACCGGCATCGCTCAGCGGCGGGTCGAGCATTACCGGCAGAAGGGGCTGAATATCCACCTTCTGCACCGCGACGACCGGACCGATTTTAAAGCCGGCGCGCTCCGCGAGGGCATGGCCCACACTGATGGCGAGTTTATCGCCGTGTTCGATGCGGATTTTGTCCCCGAACCGGATTTTCTGCGCCGGACAATCCCCCATTTTCTGACCAATCCCCGTTTGGGCTTTGTCCAGACCCGGTGGGGGCATCTGAACCGGGATTACTCGCCCCTGAC
Organism: Chloroflexota bacterium; assembly: GCA_003694775.1. Lineage (GTDB taxonomy): Bacteria > Chloroflexota > Anaerolineae > 4572-78 > J111 > J111. Next base: position 9,768 of record RFJV01000578.1, read on the forward strand.
CGCCACCCAGGCCCTGGCCCTGGACGGCCATTTCATCATCGAACAGACGGCCCGGAACCGGGGCGGCCTGCTGATGAATTTCAACGGCACAGCCGGGGTATGGCGGCGGGACTGCATCGAGTCTGCCGGTGGGTGGCAGGGGGATACCATTTCCGAGGATTTCGACCTCAGCTACCGGGCACAGCTTGTGGGCTGGTCGTGCCTGTACCTGCCCGATGTGGTGGCTCCGGCAGAAATCCCTCCCCAACTGGCGGCCTTCAAACGCCAGCAGTTCCGCTGGGCCAAAGGCTCCATCCAGTGCCTGAAGAAGCTGGGCTGGACGGTACTCCGCTCCCGGCAGTCGGTCTGGGTGAAGCTCCAGGCCCTGATACACCTGAGCAGTTACCTGGTTCACCCGTTGATGGTCATCCTGGCCCTCATCACCCCGGCCCTGATTGTCAGCGGGGCAACGGCCCAGATTCGTTTCCCGCTTATTTACCTCAGCCTGATTAGCCTGGGGCCGCCGTTTCTGTACGCGGTGGCACAGTATGCCCTGTCGCCGGCCGGTTGGGGACGGCGCTACCGGTACATGGTCCTGCTGATTCTGCTGGGAAGCGGTATTGCCCTGAGCAACAGCAAAGCGGTAGTAGAGGCTCTGCTGGGGGTGGGCAATGTTTTCCGGCGGACGCCCAAGTTCAGCGTCACCTCCCGCACCGACCGCTGGCAGACCAGCGTGTACCGTCTGCCGCTGGACGGGCTGGTGCTGGGAGAACTGGCCCTCAGCCTGTATACCCTGGTTGGGGCGTGGCTGGCGGCCAGTGATGGTCACGCGTTTGCTGTGCCTTTTATTCTGCTGTATGCCTTTGGTTTTGGGTATGTGGGACTGCAGGGGGTGTGGGATGCCTGGGTGGCTCACCGGCAGACTCGCCCCGTTCGGCGGGTGCGCCCGGTTTCGTCCAGTCGACGCGCCTCCCGGCGCGCCAAGGTATCGCCCCAGGCTGTCTCAGGGCAGGTTGGCCGGAACTGATTTAGATTCCTCCACAGCAGGGACGACCAGCGGGCCGTCCCTGCTGTCTTTATAGGCACGGCAGTATCTTATTGCGAGCCGGGCAACCGCAAGGACTGCCTCTATACCCGTAGGACTTACGCAGGCGCATTTCAGTTTTGTGGTAGCCGGGGCATCCCTATGCCCCGGCATAGGGATGCCGGGGCTACGAACCATACTCCCCTACCATT
>RFJV01000579.1 GCA_003694775.1 Chloroflexota bacterium
GCGCTGATGCTGGGTGGTGTGGCAGTTCTGCCGTGGCTGGTCAACCTGATTCCCGGCATCAACCAGAGCGGTGCACAAACGCAATCTCTGCTGATTACCAGCACCGGCTTGCTGATTGTGGTCGGTGTGGTGCTGGATACGATGAAGCAGTTGGAAGCCCAACTGCTGATGCGCCACTACGAAGGCTTCCTGAGCTAGGCGCGGGGTTGTCGGGATAAGGCAGTTGAGATAAAATAATGGGACGCGGTGTCCGGAGGAACGTAAGAAAGGCGACAGCTCAGATGTTTCGGTCCAATCGGCGGCGAATAGTTTTGAAATCGCGAGAAGAAATTGAACTGATGCGCCGGGCCGGCCAGATTGTGGCCAGGGCCCTGGACGAAGTCCGGCGGCATACCCGTCCGGGTGTTTCCACCGCCGAGCTGGACCGGATAGCCGAAGATGTGCTCCGCCGGCACAACGCCGCACCGGTCTTTAAGGGGTATCCCAACCCGCACCCCGGTGGCCCGCCCTTCCCGGCGACCATCACTGCCTGCATCAACGAAGAACTGGTGCACGGCATTCCCAGCCCGCACCGGGTTCTGCAAGAAGGCGACATCTTCAGCGTGGACTGCGGGGCATACTACAAGGGCTGGGTGGGCGACGCGGCCATTACCGTCCCGGTGGGCGAAATATCGGCGGAGGCCCGCCGCCTGCTGGAGGTAACGGAGCAGGCCCTGTACGAGGGCATTGCCCAGGGCCGGGTGGGGAACCGAACGGAAGACATCTCCGCCGCGGTGCAGGCGTATGTAGAAGCCCACGGCTACAGCGTGGTGCGCGAGTATACCGGCCATGGTGTGGGCCGGAACATGCATGAAGACCCGCAGGTTCCCAACTTTGGGCAGGCAGGCAAGGGGGTCCCCCTGAAAGCAGGGATGACCATTGCCCTGGAGCCGATGGTCCAGGTGGGAACCTGGAAAACCAGGGTGCTGGATGACGGCTGGACGGTTGTCTCTGCCGATGGTTCGCTGTCGGCGCACTTTGAGCATTCGTTTGCCGTTACCGACGGTGAACCGGACATCCTGACTCTGCTTTAAGGAACCATCAGGAAAAAAACAGTGCCCAGACCGGCCCCCGGCGTGGTTTTGGGATTTGCTTGTGGAGGAATAGATAATGAAAGTCAGACCATCGGTGAAGAAAATTTGTGATAACTGCAAAATCATCAAACGCCGCGGCGTTGTGCGGGTAATCTGCACCAATCCCAAGCATAAACAGCGGCAAGGGTAAGGAGTTTACTTTATGGCACGTATTGCTGGTGTTGACCTGCCCCGCAATAAGCGGGTCGAAATTGGGTTGACCTACATTTATGGTATCGGTTTGACCCGGAGCAAGGAAATATTGGCGAAGACCGGCATTAATCCGGACACGCGCATTAAGGATTTGTCGGATGATGAGGTGGCCCGGTTGCGCGAGGTCATTGACCGGGACTACGTGGTGGAAGGCGATTTGCGCCGCGAAGTGGCGATGAACATCAAGCGCCTGCAGGAAATTGGTTGCTACCGCGGCCTGCGCCACCGCCGCAACCTGCCTGTTCACGGCCAGCGAACCCGCACCAATGCCCGCACCAAGCGCGGCCCGCGGAAGACCGTGGCCGGCAAGAAACGGGCCGCCAAGAAGTAGCCGGATGGTTGCCGGCGGGGTACTGCCGGGAGCTGTCTGCCAGCAGGTTGGTTTGGATATTATCAGTAACTGCAGAAATCGGTCGGGAGCCGAACACTGCCTTGTGGAGGTTTTATGGCGAAGCAAAGAGGTCGAGCGCGCAGTGGGGGCAAGAAAGAACGCAAGAATGTCCCGTACGGACGCGCCTACATTTACGCAACATTCAACAATACTATCATTACCATTACCGACCAGAACGGGAACACCATTTCCTGGGCCAGTGCGGGAACCAGCGGCTTTAAGGGGTCGCGCAAGAGCACCCCGTATGCGGCTCAGCTTGCGGCCAAGAACGCGGCCAAAGCGGCCCAGGAACACGGTGTCCGGGAACTGGATGTATTTGTAAAGGGGCCTGGCCCTGGCCGCGAAGCGGCTATCCGGGCACTGCAGGCCGAGAATATGATTCTGCGGTCCATTACCGATAAAACACCCATTCCCCACAACGGTTGCCGCCCGCCCAAAAAGCGGCGAGTCTAGCTGTTGTTGGTCTGCGGTCTGGGATTTTCTCAGGCTGACACCCCTTTACGGGGAAAATATCACACCAAAGAGGGATGACGGGTCCGCCAAACCTGTAAACCTCTTTAATTTATGTAAGTTGATTTTTAGACAGCAAAGCTGTACAAGGAGGAAACTTGGCACGATATTCCGATTCTGTTTGTAAACTCTGCCGTCGTGAAGGCGAAAAACTGTTCCTGAAAGGCGAACGGTGCTTTACCCCCAAATGCGCTATCGAACGGCGCTCCTACCCGCCCGGACTGCATGGCCGGCAGGCCCAATTCCGGCGCAAAGAGTCTGACTACGGTCAGCAGTTGCGGGCCAAGCAGAAGGCCCGCCGGATTTACGGCGTCATGGAACGCCAGTTCCGGCGCTATTTCAGCATTGCCCAGCGGCAGAAGGGGTTGACCGGCGTAAACCTGCTGATTTTGCTGGAGCGCCGGCTGGACAATGTGGTGTATCGCCTGGGGTTTGCCTCGTCGCGGGCGCAGGCCCGGCAGATGGTTCTGCACGGCCATTTTGACGTCAACGGGCGAAAAACCAACGTTCCGTCTTTCCTGGTTTCTCCCGGCGACGTGATTGCCGTTCGCGAACGGAGCAAAAAGACAGCCCTGTTCAAGGATGTCGCCCAAACGCTTGATGAGGGGCGTGTGCCGGATTGGTTAAAACTCGATGCAAATAATCTCTCCGGTCAGGTCCTCCAGGAACCAACCCGTGAACACATCGACGTCACCCTCAATGAGCAACTGATTGTGGAGTACTACAGCCGGTAAGGCAGTATCATCCGGCCCAAAATGAATCTGATTTGGTTAGAGTAGCTGTTAATTGGAGGGTGTTCCGTTGTCTGAATTCAATATGGTTTTGCCCAAAATTGAAACCGAGGCCAGTTCGCGCAGTTTTGGCCGCTTCAATATAAGCCCTCTGGAAAGCGGGTATGGGATTACCCTGGGCAATGCTTTACGACGAGTTTTACTTTCGTCCTTAACCGGGGCGGCGGTGACCTCTATTCGCGTCAGTGGGGTGCATCATGAATTTTCCGACATCCCCAACGTGCGCGAAGATATGACCGCCCTGATACTGAACGTTAAGCGCCTGCGCCTGAAAATGCATCAGGATGAACCGGCCCGCCTGCACGTGGAGGTCAAAGGCGAAGGGGTTGTCACCGCCGGCGACCTTGAGTGCCCGCCGCATGTGGAAATCATCAACCCCGACCTGCCCCTGCTGACGGTTGACTCGCCGGACGCGGAGCTTGACCTTGAACTGGTGGTGGAAAAAGGCCGCGGCTACTCCCCCTCGGAAGAGCGGGGGAAACTGCCCATCGGTGAAATTTCGGTGGATGCCATTTTCAGCCCGGTGCGCAAGGCCAACTACTATGTGGAGCGCACCCGCGTTGGGCAAGATACCGACTACGACCGGCTGGTGCTGGAAATCACCACCGACGGAACCATTTCTCCGCGCGATGCGCTCAAGGAAGCGGCCCAAATTCTGGTCCGCCACTTCCAGCTCGTCGCCGGGGTAACGGAAATGGAACTGCCGGAAGAAGAGGAAGAAGAAAGCGGTATTCCCAGCAAAATCTACGAAACCCCGGTTGAAGAGCTGGAGCTGACCGTTCGGGCATACAACTGCCTGAAACGGGCCGGCATCACGCAGGTGGGCGAGATTCTGGAAAAAGTAAAGAAAGGCCCAGATGAAATCCTGGCTATCCGTAATTTTGGGCAGAAATCGTTAGATGAATTGATGGAAAAACTGGAAGAAAAGGGATACCTGGACCTCCTGCGCCAGCAAGGAGAACTTCCAGCCACCATTCCAGAGTAATCCGCTGAGGAGTAATAGGCATGCGACACAATATTGCAGGACGACGACTGGGCCGCTCGACCAAGCATCGAAAAGCCCTGTTTAGAAATCTGACGACCGAACTGTTCAAGCACGAACGCATCAAGACCACCGAAGCCAAGGCCAAGAGCATCCGTCCAATGGCCGAAAAGCTGATTTCCCTGGCTCGCCGCGATGATGTGCACGCCCGCCGGCTGGTGGCGCGCGAAATTCAGGACCGGGCCGTGGTGTACAAGCTGTTCCACGAAATCGGCCCGCGCATGCAAGGACGCAACGGCGGCTACACCCGGATGTACAAGCTTGGCCCGCGCCGCGGCGATGCCGCCGAAATGGTCCTGCTGGAGCTGGTTGACCGGGAAGAAGACTGAAGCTAAACAGTGGAACACGCCAGGCGTCGCTACCGGGCCGTGGTTGCCTACGATGGCACGGACTTCTGGGGCTTCCAGCTTCAGGCCAGAGAGCGCACGGTTCAGGGTGAGATTGAAAAGGCACTCAACCGGCTGACCGGCTCACCCATCAGGATTGATGCCGCCGGACGTACCGACGCCGGTGTGCACGCCACCGGACAGGTGATTGCCTTTAACGCCGTTTGGAAGCACAGTTTGCCCGACCTGCATCGGGCGCTGAACGCCGTTTTGCCGGATGACATCGTGGTGCAGAGGCTGGAAATCGCCTCCACCACGTTTCATCCCCGGTTCGATGCCCTGAGCCGGACTTACCAATACCAGATTATCAACCAGCCGTGGCCCGACGTTCTGCTCAGGCGGTATGCATGGCACATTGCCAAACCGCTTGATGGAACGGCAATGCAGAGGGCCGCATCTTACCTGGTGGGTGAGCACGATTTTGCCTCGTTTGGCAAGCCGCCCCAGGGACAAAATACGGTCCGCCGGGTGCTCCGGGCAGATTGGAGCACAGAAAACACCCGGCTAACTTTTACCATCACTGCCAATGCCTTCCTGTACCGGATGGTCCGGAACATTGTCGGAACGCTGGTGCAGGCGGGGATGGGGTTGATGGAACCGGAAGCAGTCCAACAGATTTTGGCAGAGCGAGACTTGAAAAAGTCTGCGCCGCCTGCGCCGGCTCACGGTCTATGCCTGGTGCAGGTCACTTATCCTGAAGAGGCATAGAACTGCTGGTCAACTGTTCTATGAAGGAGTAGTCATACGGTGAAAACAATAAGCGTTAGAGAACAAGATGTACAGCGAGAATGGTACGTGATTGACGCCCAGGGGAAAACACTGGGGCGCTTGGCAACCCAGATAGCCACTATCCTGCGCGGTAAGCACAAGCCTTACTACACCCCCCACGTGGACTGCGGCGACTACGTGATTGTGGTCAACGCAGAAAAGGTGCACGTTACCGGGCGGAAGATGACCCAGAAGAAGTACTACCGCCATTCCGGGTATCCGGGCGGCTTAAAGGTGATTACCCTGCGCGACCAACTGCGCCGCTTCCCTACCCGCGTGGTGGAAAGCGCGGTGCGGGGGATGCTTCCCAAGAACCGGCTGGGGCGCCGGATGTTCAAGAAGCTCAAGGTATATGCCGGACCGAACCATCCGCACCAGGCCCAACAGCCCAAGCCGTTGGAATAGCCTACTTAAACCAGTTAAAACGTTGCTATACGTTGAGGAAGAGTGTAAATTATGACCGATATGCAATATTACGAAGGGGTTGGCCGCCGGAAGGCCGCAACTGCACGGGTTCGGATTTACCCGTCGGACACGGGTGTTGGCTTTGTGGTGAACGACAAGCCGCTTGAAGAATACTTCACCCGCGAAATCGACCAGCACGAGATTTTGACCCCCCTGAAAGTGTGCGGCGCTGAAGGCAAGTTCGGCGTTACGGTGAAGGTTCGGGGGGGTGGGGTAACCGGACAGGCCGGCGCGGTTCGGCTGGGGGTTGCCCGTGCCCTGCTCAAATTCAACCCCGAATACCGGAAAACCCTGCGTGACCACGGCCTGCTGACCCGCGACCCGCGGGCCAAAGAGCGGAAAAAGCCCGGTCTCAAGCGGGCACGCAAGGCGCCGCAGTACACCAAGCGCTAGGCAAATTTTCTTCTGGTTCGACCCGCTTCTGCGGGCCGTTCTCAGGCCAGAAACAGACAAAGGCGACCTGGCAGGTCGCCTTTGTCCGCGTGCACCGACACAAAGATGCGCCGCACTTTTCAGGGTGACGCATCTTTTGTTTAGAGGAAATACAGAATAATCACCACCGTCACCCCAAACAAGACCACGGCAATCTGGAGCGGGCGGTCGGTGAGGAGAACTTCATCGGGCGCACCGCCGTTGCCCTGCACGTGAATCACGTACAGGTAGCGGAAAATGCCGTACAGCACAAAGGGGATGGTCAGCATCATCAGGTGGTTTTCCGGCAGGTTGGGGGCCGAAAAGGTGTAGAAAGAGTAGGTCATCACCGTGCCGGCAGTGACCACGGCCATCATTTCGTCCAGGAAGGGCAGATTGTATTCGTTGAGAATGGCCCGCGTATTGACGGCATGCTCTTTTAGTTGGGCCAGCTCCTCGCGGCGTTTTCCCAGCCCCAAGAACAGGGCCAGCAGAACCGTAAACACATACAGCCAGGGCGAAAATCGGGCCGCCTCAACCAGCACCACACCCCCCGCCACCCGCAGAACAAACCCCGCGGCGATGGTCAGCACGTCGATAATGACGATGTTTTTCAGCACCAGAGAGTAGGCCGTTTGCAGTACCAGGTAGCCGGTCACAATGATGCCAAAATAGAAATCCAGCCAGAAGCTCAGCGGCAGGGTGACCAGCGGCAGAATCAATGCTGTCGTCAGCGCAACCCGGAAGGGAACCTGACCTGAGGCAATAGGCCGGTTTCGCTTGGTGGGATGCAGACGGTCTTTCTCCACATCGACCATATCATTAATCAGGTAGACCGTTCCGGAAGCGGCGCACAGCAAAAAGAACCCCAAAACTGTCTTGATGAACGGCTCCGGCTGGAACAATTTGATGTCGAACACCAGGGCGGCAAAGATAAACCCGTTTTTTGTCCACTGCCTGGGACGCAGTGTCTTCAGTATTCCGGCAAACAAAGCTGTACCCCCTTGATAAGAAAGGATGAAGGCGGA
>RFJV01000580.1 GCA_003694775.1 Chloroflexota bacterium
ATTCGCCCAGGCGGTGGTAGACCTTCAGCAGGCGTTCGGCCGCGGCCTGCCAGGTGAATTTTTGGGCCTGCTGAAAGCCCTGCTCGATGGCTGTCTGCCGCAGGGCGGTGTCGGTTGCCAGGCGGTGGAGGGCCTCGGCCAGAGCGGCAGTGTCGGTGGCGGGGACCAGCACAGCGGCGTTTCCGGCTACTTCCGGCAGGCTGGAATTGTCGGCGCAGACAACGGGGGTGCCGCAGGCCATCGCTTCGACCACCGGGATGCCGAAGCCTTCGTAGTGGGAGGGATAGGCAAAGATGTCGGCCAGGCTGTAGAGCGCCGGCAGGTCGGCGTCGGCCACAAAGCCGATGAGGTGGATGCGGTCGGCCGCGGGGGAGGTATCTGCCGCGGCAAAGATGTCGTCGTACAGCCAGCCCTTGCCGCCGGCAATGACCAGGTGATGGGTGTCCCGGACCGGTGACCGGCTGAAAGCTTCAATCAGGCCGGTAAAGTTTTTGCGCGGTTCCAGAGTTCCCAGACTGAGGATGATTTTTTCGCCGGGCGGCAGGTTGTACCGCTGGCGTACCGCGGCCAGAGCCGCCGGGTCGGAGACCGGGCGGAAGCGGGCCTCTACACCCGCACCGACCACGGTGATTTTTTCGGGCGGCAGGTCGAACAGGTCGATGATGTCCTGCCGGGTGCTGTGGGAATCGGCCAGAATATGGTCGGCGCGGGCCATACTGCGGGGCACCACCTTTTCCAGCCACCGGCGCAGACCGGGTACGGCTCCCTGGGGATGCCGGATAAAGGACAGGTCGTGCACGGTGAGCAGGGTCCGGGCGCGGCGGGTCGGGGGGAGGATGAAGTTGGGGGAGTGGAACAGGTCAACCGGCCCGGCGAACCATTCCACGGGTACGGGCAGGTAAAAGCGGTGCCAGCCGATGGTCATCCAGCGTTCCGGCAGGGGATAGATGCGGTGGGAAAAATTGGCCGCGGTCTGAAAATCGGCCAGGCCGGCGCGCGGCGCGTCGGGGGTCAGCAGGAGGGTGTAGCGGTTCTGGCGGTCCAGCCGGGCCACCGTTGTCACCAGGCCGCGGGTGTACCGTCCGATGCCGCCGCTTTGCTTCAGGGCCGCGGTGTAATCTATCCCGATGTTCACAGTCCCCGGTAGGTCCAGATGCGGTTGGCGCCAAAATTCCAGAACAGCACCACGCCGATGGCAATGGCCTTGGCCAGGTTGTAGCTCAGGGGTTCGCCCACGTAGGGCACAAAAACGGCGTCCAGGCCCACCACGATAACGTTGTTGATGAGCAGTCCAACGACATTCACCAGGGCAAACTGGACAAGCTGGACCCGCTTTTTGCGGCTTCGGGACTCTGGGAAGGTCCACAAGCGGTTCCAGGTAAAGTTGCTGATAATCGCCACACTGACCGACAGGGTGTTGGCCCACAGCAAAGGCCAGCCAAAGTATCCCTTCATCAGGTTCAGCAGGCCAAAGTCTATCACCGCGCCGATGGCGCCAACAATGGCAAACTTGACAAAGCGGGTCAGTTCCTTGGGGCGGGTATGGTAGAGCTGGAGAATATTTTCTAGCATCGACACTTCTATTCCTCGAATCTGGGTTCCTTATACACGATTGCTACCAGGGCCAGCAGAATGGCGATATGCAGGTACATTCCCTGCACGTACAGGTTATCAAAGAAATTCTGGACATGCAAATGGACAAAAACTCCGGCCGCGCCGACCACCACAGCCCGGCTCAGGCCGCGGGCGCGGCGCACAGCCTGCCATAATACCCCAAAAACCAGAATCCAAAAAATCAGGTAGGTGGAAATGCCCACCAGACCGGCTTCTGCCCCGATGTTGAGCAGGTAGTTGTGGGCGTGTCCCAGCGGGTCCAGCCAGCGTCCGATGGCATAGGCCGGATAGACCGCGGCGTAGTTGCCAAAGCCGACCCCCAGCCAGAGATGGTCGCGCCACATTTCCCGCGCCGCCTGCCAGTGGGCCAGCCGCTCCACTACGGCAAAATTGGCATCGGTCACTTCGATGGTGGCTACGTCGGTGATGGTGAAGATGGAGGCCGCATCGACCAGCCGGGCGACCACGGCCCGGTATGAGGCATCGAGCTGGGGCAGTCCGGCTTCAAAGGAGCCGGCCAACAAAAGCAGTGCCCCCGCGCCTGCCGCCGCGGCCACCAGCCCGGCCGTGGTGCGGTTGTACAGCAGAAAGACGGCGGCAGAGGCGGCCAAAAACCCCAGCAGGCCGCTTCGGGACTGGCTGGCCAGCAGCGCGGCCAGCAGAATACCCGACACGCCGGCCAGGGCGGCGGTCAGCAGGAGGCGGCGCGGACGTACCACCGGGCCGGCGCGGAGCAGGTCAAAAAAGCTCCACAGGGTCAGGGCCAGGGACAGGGGCAGTACCAGCCCCAGGTAGCCGGCATAGGGGTTCGGCTGGGCAAAAGTGCCGTAGGCGCGCAGGAAACGTCCACCGAACAGCAGGAAGCCTTCCGGGCCAACTTTGAAGATGAACTGGTACAGTCCCAGACCGGCCTGGGCGAGGCCGGTCAGCAGGAGGGTCAGCAGGAGCCAGCGTACCTGCCGGGTGGGCAGGCTGGTGTAGACCAGCAGGTAAAGGGCCAGCATTTCCAGCCACTTGGCGGTTTCTACCAGGGCGGCCCCGGCAGACAGCATATTCAGCCACGACAGGCTGACTCCGGCCAGAAAAACCAGGAAGGGCAGAAAAAGCGGCCCCGGTCCGCGGCGGGACTGAGACACCGCGTCCGGAATGCCGGCGGCCCGGCGGGCCAGCCAGGCCGCGAGGCCCAGGGCCAGGGTCAGCTCCATTCCGCCCACCCGGATACCGGCCAGCGATACCGAAAACCAGGGGCTGAAGGGAATCAGCGGCACCAGGGCATACAGGCTGAGCACCGGACGCACCAGCACCAGCCCCACAAACGCCCCCCCGGCGACCAGCAAGAACGCGGCCGGCAGGGGCAGAACGGCCAGCGCCGCGGCCAGGGCGGCCAAAATGAGGCCCAGACCGGCGCGGCGAACCGTCCGGTTCAGCGGAACCGGCGGCAGAACGAGGCCGCTCAGAGGCCGGTGCAGGTGGGCCAGACGGAACAACGTTTTCCCCTTTTGCTATACCCGCGACCGGAAGTATTCAATCGTCTGGCGCAGACCGTCTTCCAGTTTGACCTGCGGCTCCCAGTTCAAAATGCGGCGGGCTTTGGAGATGTCCGGGCAACGCACTTTGGGGTCGTCCTTGATGCGCAGGTCGGTGGGGTGGATAAAGGTAATCTCGGAGGAACTGCCGGTCAGTTCGATGATTTTTTGGGCAAAGTCCAGGATGGACATTTCTGTGGGGTTGCCAATATTGACCGGCTCCACCTCGTCGGACATCAGCAGGCGGTAGATGCCTTCTACCAGGTCGCTGACGTAGCAGAAGGAGCGGGTCTGACTGCCGTCACCGTAGACGGTCAGAGGCTCGCCGCGCAGGGCCTGGGCAATAAAGTTGGGCACCACGCGGCCATCTTCCAGGCGCATACGGGGGCCGTAGGTGTTGAAGATGCGAACAATGCGGGTGTCGAGGCCGTGATAACGGTGGTAGGCCATCGTCATTGCCTCGGCAAAACGTTTGGCTTCATCGTAGACCCCCCGCGGACCGATGGGGTTGACATTGCCCCAGTAATCTTCGGTTTGGGGGTGGACCAGGGGGTCGCCGTATACTTCGGAGGTGGAAGCGAGCAGGAATCTGGCCCCTTTGGCCTTGGCCAGTCCCAGCACCTTGTGGGTGCCCAGCGCGCCCACCTTGAGGGTGGGGATGGGGTGCTCCAGATAGTCAACGGGGCTGGCGGGGGAGGCAAAATGGAGCACCGCATCCAGCGGACCTTCTACGTAGATGTAGTTGGTGACATCGTGTTTGATAAAGAGGAAGTCGTCCCGTCCGGCCAGGTGTTCGATGTTGGCGGTTGAGCCGGTGATGAGGTTGTCCATGGCGATGAC
>RFJV01000102.1 GCA_003694775.1 Chloroflexota bacterium
CCCTCCCCTCTCCCGCCGGCGGGAGAGGGGAGGGGGTGGCGAACACCGTGAGCCGGGGGAGGGGTGAGGGTCGAACAGTCCGCACCTGAGCAGATACCCCTGAACCACGTCTCCCTGCTCCCCCTTTGCCCGGCAAAATGAAGTAAGCTATAATGGGCCAAACCCTGCTTTCCGACTTGCATCCGGCGCTTCACGGGAGAATCTGCGTGCGTGCATTAATTACCGGCGTTACCGGCTTTGCCGGCAGTCATCTGGCTGAAATGCTGGTCAGCCAAAACGATGAAGTGATTGGCGTGGCCCGCCATCCCAGGGCCACCCTGGACTGGTTACAAAACCGCATTACCCTGGTTTTTGCCGACCTCCAGCATCCCGGCGTAGTTCGCGACCTGCTGGACCACCACCGCCCCGATGTTGTTTACCATCTGGCCGGACAGGCTTTTGTGCCGCTTTCCTGGCGCGACCCGTGGGACACGCTCCAGAACAACATTCGACCGCAGTTGAACCTCCTGCAGTCGCTGGTCGACCTGAAGCTGGACACCCGTCTGCTGGTGGTCACTTCCAACCAGGTTTACGGGCACGTCACCCAAAGCGACCTGCCGGTTGCGGAGGACGCTCCTTTCCGGCCCGATAATCCTTACGGCGTTAGCAAAGCCGCGCAGGACCTGCTGGGCCTGCAGTATTTTCAGAGCCACGGGGTCAATGTTCTGCGGGCCCGGCCGTTCAACCATATTGGCCCGCGGCAAAGCCCCATGTTCGTGGCCGCCTCGTTTGCCCGGCAGATTGCCCGCATCGAGGCCGGCCTGTCGGAGCCGGTCATCAAGGTGGGCAATCTGGAAGCCCGCCGCGACTTCACCGACGTGGTCGATGTGGTCCGGGCATACACCCTGCTGGCCCGCCACGGACAGCCCGGCGAGGCATACAACATCGGCGTTGGGAGGGCCTATTCCATCCAGTACCTGCTGGACACCCTGCTCAGCTTCACCACCCGGAGCATCGAAGTCTGCCCGGATGCCGACCGGATGCGCCCGGCGGATGTGCCGGTTATTTATGCCGACAACCGCAAACTGAGAGAAGCCACGGGCTGGAAACCGACCATTTCTTTTGAAGACAGTCTGCTGAGAGTGCTGGAATACTGGCGAAGCGAAACCCAACAATCATTGAAAACACATTCGTAGGAGAAGAAATTACAAAATGGCTGAAAAAACCGCATTAATTACGGGCATTACCGGCCAGGACGGGTCCTATCTGGCCGAGTTCCTGCTGGAGCAGGGCTACCGCGTGGTCGGAATGGTACGCCGAAGCAGTACCGTCAACTTCGACCGTATTGCCCACCTGCAAGACAAAGAAAACCTGGAAATTGTCCAGGGCGACCTGCTGGACCAGATGTCGCTGATTGATATTTTGCGCGAGCACAAACCGGACGAGGTGTACAACCTGGCGGCCCAATCCTTTGTGCCGACCTCCTGGAAACAGCCTGTCCTCACCGGCGAATTCACCGCCCTGGGCGTGACCCGCATGCTCGATGCCATCCGCATTGTGAACCCGGAAATCCGCTTCTACCAGGCCTCGTCCAGCGAGATGTTCGGCAAGGTGCGCGAAGTGCCGCAGAAAGAAACCACGCCCTTTTACCCGCGCAGTCCGTACGGCGTGGCCAAGGTGTACGGACACTGGATTACCGTAAACTACCGCGAAAGCTACAACCTGTTTGCCTGCTCCGGCATTCTGTTCAACCACGAAAGTCCCCGCCGCGGCCTGGAATTTGTCACCCACAAGGTCACGTACGGCGCGGCCCGCATCAAGCTGGGCCTGGACAGCGAACTCCGCCTGGGCAACCTGGAGGCCCGCCGCGACTGGGGCTACGCCGGCGACTACGTCCGGGCCATGTGGCTGATGCTCCAGCAGGACGAGCCGGATGATTACGTCATTGCCACCGGCCAAACCCATTCTGTTCGCCGGCTGTGCGAGGTGGCCTTCAGCTACCTGGGCCTCAACTACGAAGACTACGTGGTGGTAGACCCCAAATTCTACCGCCCGGCAGAGGTTGACCTGCTGGTAGGCGACTCCTCCAAGGCGCGAGAAAAATTGGGCTGGGAGCCGACTGTCTCCTTTGAGGAGCTGATTGCTATGATGGTCGATGCCGACCTGCAGGCTATCCGCGAGGGAAAGCCGGTCGCCTGGGTGTAATTCTCCCCCCGCTTTTGGGCAGTCCAAACATCCCGCGGGTAGGCGAAGGCAGTGCCTTCGCCTACCCCGATATTTGCTTTTCAGGTGCGCCGCGCTTTGAAGTGCGACGCACCTTCAACCGCAGTACCAACCCACTATGCGAAGTCCCGGAAAAATCCCCCTGTTCCTCGGTATCGGCCTGCTGTCTGCCGGTCTGCTCTGCCTGGTCTTATCCGGCCTGCTTCTGGCCGGCTGGCTCCGCCCGACCGGCACAGACCGGGCCGCCAACATCACCCCGACACGCCGCCTGCCGACCTTCACCCCCACGGCCACCCCTACTCCCCTGCCGACCCCCACCCCTCGTCCTTCTGCCACGGCC
>RFJV01000103.1 GCA_003694775.1 Chloroflexota bacterium
CCTTACATCATTGCCCAGATGATTGGGGCCTTCATCGGTGCGGTGCTGGTTTTCCTGGCTTACTATGAGCACTTCAAGGCCACCGACGATGCCGACCTGAAGCTGGCCGTCTTCTGCACCGGCCCGGCCATTCGGAGCTACGGCTGGAACCTGGTGACAGAAATTATCGGCACCATGATGCTGTTGTTCGGCGTGGTATTTATTTTTGACACCCACAACGGCCTGGGAAGCGGCCTTGGGCCGTACCTGGTTGGCTTCCTGGTTTTCAGCATCGGTCTGTCCCTCGGCGGCCCGACCGGATACGCCATCAACCCCGCCCGTGACCTGGGTCCGCGCATTGCCCATTTTGTCCTGCCCATTCCGGGCAAACGGGACTCGGACTGGGGCTACTCCTGGATCCCGGTAGTTGGCCCGATTATCGGCGGTATCATCGGCGCGGTCCTGTGGGCCAACGTCTTCACGCCAATGTTTGGCGGATAATCTGTTCCACCCTACCACCACCTACCCGTTTTTCCAACCTGCGGATTGTTGACCTGAACGGAGCCGTGAGGGGCGGCAACGCCCCTCCCTCCAGGTTGCAGACAACCAAAATAACAGGTAAAGGTAGTATCTATTGGTTCAGTTCGTCCCTGTAACCGACCGTTCAAGGATGAGGGAGTACAGAGGCGTACAGAAAGGAAGCGCAGAATGAAAAAGCTCATCAACAAACCAGAAGATGTAGTAAAAGAATCGCTGGCCGGTGTGGCCGCGGCGCATGCCGACCTGGTCAAAGTCCACTTTGACCCGAACTTCATTGTTCGGGCCGACGCGCCGGTGCAGGGTAAAGTGGGCATCGTTTCCGGCGGCGGCAGTGGGCACGAACCTATGCACGGCGGCTTTGTGGGCAAAGGTATGCTGGATGCCGCCTGCCCCGGCGACGTGTTCACCTCGCCCACGCCCGACCAGATGGAAGCCGCGACCAAGGCGGTCAACGGCGGCGCGGGGGTCCTGCACATCGTCAAGAACTATACCGGCGACGTGATGAACTTTGAGATGGCGGCAGAACTGTGCCAGGCGGAAGGTATCGAAGTCGAATCGGTAGTCATCGATGACGACGTGGCCGTGCAGGACAGCCTCTACACCGCCGGTCGCCGCGGGGTGGGCACCACCGTACTGGCCGAGAAAATCTGCGGCGCGGCGGCAGAACGGGGCGACGACCTGAAAACCGTGGCCGACATCTGCCGCAAGGTCAACGCCAACGGCCGGTCGATGGGTATGGCCCTGACCTCGTGCACGGTTCCGATGGCAGGCAAGCCCACCTTCGACATCGGCCCCGATGAGATGGAAATCGGCATCGGTATTCACGGCGAACCGGGCCGGGAACGGATGAAGATTAAGACGGCCAAAGAGATTGTCGAAATGATGGGCGAAGCCATCGTGTCGGACCTGCCGTTCAAGAGCGGCGACCAGGTCATCGCCATGGTGAACGGCATGGGCGGCACCCCCCTGATTGAGCTGTACCTGGTTTACAACGAACTGAACCAGTTCCTGAAGGGGAAAGGCATCACCATTGCCCGCCGGCTGGTCGGCAACTACATTACATCACTGGAAATGGCTGGCTGTTCCATCACCCTGCTCAAGGCAGACGACCAACTGCTGGAGCTGTGGGACGCACCGGTGCACACGCCAGCCCTGCGGTGGGGAGTGTAGCAGAATGGTCAGTCGAGATGATGTTCTGGCCTGGATAGACGAACTCCAGAAAGTCTACGCGGCAAACCGCCAATACCTTACCGACCTGGACTCTGCCATTGGCGACGCGGACCACGGCATCAATATGGACCGCGGCTTTACCACCGCCAAAGCCGAACTGGAAAAGACCCCGCCGGCAGACATCAACGCGGCTCTGAAAACGGTGGCGATGGCCCTGATTCGGACGGTCGGTGGGGCGGCTGGCCCGCTCTACGGCACCTTTTTCATGCGAGCCGCGGCCGCCTGTGCCAACAAACAAGAGCTGGACGCGGCAGACGTGGTTGCCCTGTTTGAAGCCGGTCTGGCCGGCGTCATCCAGCGCGGTAAGGCCGAACTGAACGACAAGACGATGGTCGACGCCCTGAGTCCGGCCCTGGAAGCGATGAAACAGGCCCTGCAGAACGGTCACGGTATCAAGGAAATGCTCCAATCTGCCACCGAAGCCGCCGAAACCGGCATGAAAAACACCATCCCCCTCAAAGCCAGAAAGGGCCGGGCCAGCTATCTCGGCGACCGCAGTATTGGACACCAGGACCCCGGGGCTACGTCATCTTACCTGATGATAAAAACCGCGGCAGACCTGTGGAGCTGAACGTCTAACCAGGCGTTTGGTGATGAACCAATAAAGCAAGATTTGTGGGTAAGCGACATTTGTCGCTCATCAATAATACTAAAATTCTCATTCAAAGGAGAGTGCAACGATGGCGAAATACGTAGCCGCAATTGACCAGGGTACTACCAGTACTCGCTGTATGCTCTTTAACCATGCTGGGGAATCGGTGGCCGTTCACCAGTTAGAACACGAACAAATCTATCCCAAGCCCGGCTGGGTTGAACACGACCCGATGGAAATCTGGGAACGCACCCAGCAGGTCGTCAAGGGCGCGCTGGAAAAG
>RFJV01000581.1 GCA_003694775.1 Chloroflexota bacterium
ATTTCATCCGGCAAGGGAGCGTCAAAATCATCAGGTACGGTAAACTCTCCGGCACAAAGACCATACGGACGCAGTTTTTGTTCCTCTTTTTCTTCCTCCAGAATTGTAACCAGAGCCAGATGGGGACCGTGCAAGCTAATCGGTTCCAACAGCCGGACAACACCATGTTCATCAATCATTGCTTTCACTGTACGCATTTTCTGTCTCCCTAATCACAGCGAGCCGTTGTAGTTGTCCTACCCTACAAAGAGAATTTTTCCATATCCAGCCAGTTCTGTCCAATTTCCACATCGACCTTGAGGGGGACGCGCAGGCGGTAGGCGTTGGCCATCACCTCGCGGGTCAGTGCGGCGACGGGGTGGACCTCCGCTTCCGGGGCCTCCAGCACCAGTTCATCGTGCACCTGGAGCAGGATGCGGCTGTGATAGCCTTCTTCCCGGAGCCGGCGGTGCAGATTAATCATCGCCAGCTTCATAATATCCGCGGCAGTGCCCTGGATGGGCATATTGATGGCCTCCCGTTCCGCCGCATTCCGCCGGGGACCGCTAAGCTGGCCCAGCCCCGAAAAATCCCGTCGCCGGCCCAGCAGGGTTTCCACGTACCCCTGCTCCAGGGCCTTTTTCTTTGTTTCCTCGATGTACCGCCGGATGCCGGGATACTTTTCAAAATAGGTCTCAATAAAGGCCCGTGCCTCTTCCCGGCTCATGCCCGTACTGCGGGCCAGCCCGTAGGCGGTCTGCCCGTAAATCAGCCCAAAGTTGACCGTTTTGGCAATGCGCCGCTGGTATTTGTCAACCTGCTCAATGGGGATACCCAGCACTGCCGCGGCCGTACTGGCGTGGATGTCCTCATCGTTGGCAAAGGCGTTCAGCAGACCCTCATCCTGGGCAATGTGGGCCAGAATCCGCAGTTCCACCTGCGAGTAGTCGGCAGAGATGAGCCGGTGACCGGCCTCGGCCACAAACGCCCGCCGGATTTCCCGGCCCTGCTCGGTGCGGATAGGGATGTTCTGCAGGTTGGGATTACTGCTGGACAGCCGGCCGGTGGAGATACCAATCTGGTTGTAGTTGGTGTGGATGCGTCCCGTTTCCGGGTTGACCAGCGACGGCAGGGCGTCTACATAAGTATTCAGCAGTTTTGCCACGGTGCGGTGCTCCAGCATCAGCTCGATGATGGGATGCTGGCCTCGCAGACTTTCCAGCACCCCGGCGGCCGTAGAATAATGGCCGCTTTTGGTCTTTTTCAGACCTGCCGTCGGCAGACCCAGCCGGCCAAACAGGACATCAGAAAGCTGTTGGGTGGAGTTGAGGTTGAACGACACACCGGCCTGGTGGTGGATTTCCTGCTCCAGCTCCGCCAGACGACCCTGAAGCTGAGCCGACATCTGCTTCAGCACGTCCACATCCAGCCTGATGCCGGCCAGCTCCATATCCTTGAGCACAAAAATCAGCGGCAGTTCCAGCTTCTGGAAAATCTCCATCAGGGCCGGCACTTCTTCCAGTGGTTTTTTCACGTGCTCCACCAGTCGGAGGGTCATATCCACATCGGCCGCGGCGTACGGAGTAACCTTTTCAATAGACACCCGGTCCATCGTGCCCTGCTTTTTTCCTTTTCCGATTAGCTCCGAAATTTCGGTCATCTGGATGTGGAGCTTTTCCTTGACCAGGTCCTTCAGACCGTGCCGTGCCCCCTCGGCGTTGTTGCCCAACCAGGAAGCAATCATTGTATCGAAGATGGGGGGAGCAATGGGCAGGCCGTGCCGCTCCAGCACGGTCATATCGAACTTGGCATTGTGCATATATTTGGTGATGGCCGGGTCCTGCAGGATGGGGGCCAGTTCGGCCTGCACCGTCGGCAGGTCGAGCTGAACCGGCTCAGCCGCGGGCGGGGTGTCAACCAAATCGAACAGGGTTTTCTGGCCGCCCATCGGGGCCGGCTGGCCGTGGGTCAGGGGGATGTAGCAGCCCTCGCCAACCGTGTGGGTAATGGCTATGCCGACCAGCCGCGCCCGTACCTCGTCGGTG
>RFJV01000582.1 GCA_003694775.1 Chloroflexota bacterium
AGGCGTAAAGTTAACCCGGCGCTAAAAACGCCGGGCTGAATGGCTTAAGGACACTGAAACGCCCTCCAGGTCTCATTTTCAGGGCGTTTTAACGTCCTTGCGCTGTTTAGCCTGACGTTTGAACGTCAGGCCAGACTCCTCCGGGCAACACTGCCGGAGAGAAAGCCGGGTGATTTCTGCCCCGCCGAGGCACAGAGAGCGCAGAGCAACGGCAAAATTTCTTTTTTTCTCTGCGGCCTCTGCGCCTCTGCGGTGAAATATGCGTTGCTGAGTGAGAATATTCCAGACACCGCTGAGTAGATACACATCTTTTTGACCGGTCTGGGCGGGCTGGCGCCTACTTGACAATGAGCGGCAGGTAAACCGAGCGGTCTTTATATGTGGCTGTGGCCTGGAGCCAGGTCAGCGGGTTGAAGCCATCGTCTGCGGTGGCGGTGTGGACAATGGCCCCACTGCTCCGGTAGCTGACCACAGCCCGGTAGGTCAGCGTGGCCGCCTCTCCCACCGACAGCGGCGTGGTCCAGGTGAATCCTTGCGACCCGACCACCACGCTCCCCCGGCTGGGTGTCCCGACATTTTCCAGGGCCAGATTGTGGGGCAGGGTGGCCGTGGCGGTCACCAGCGGGGCATCGGCCACGCCGGTGTTGCGCAGGCTCAGAGTGTAGGTCAGCCGGTCGCCCACAGCCACGGTGGCCGGCGACACATTCAGCGAGGAGGCAGACAGGTCCGCGCTGTTGACCCGCACCGTCGCCAGGCGATCAAACAGAATGCGGTGCTCCGGATAGGAAAGCCAGCTCACCTGGTTGACCTCCGTCCCCACGGGCAAACCGGCACTGATAACCGCACTGTAGGTCAGCACCTTCTGCCCCCCGGCGGCCAGCGAACCGCTCCACACCAGACTGCTCCCCACCGGCGACAAATCCGTACTGTACGTGCTCCAGGCCAGTTCTGCCGGTTGGGTAGCCGTAAACGTGACCGTTGGCAGAAGCTGGGGGCCATCGTTGACCAGCGTGGCCGTAAAGACCACGGTTGCCCCGTCGACCGCGGTGGCCTGGTCTGGCGTGACGGTAGACTGTCCCAGCCAGCTCAACCACCCCAGAGACCTCTGCATCCAGCGCGCCCGCGCCGAATCGGACAGCAGTTCCGGGCCAAAAGCCAGGAAGTGCGTGTGCCAGGCCGCGCCGCCGGGGCCGGTTCCGGCATTGGTCAGCGCGTTGGGCTGACCCGCCTGCCCGCGGCTGGCGACCCGCGCCGTCGTGGTCGGAGTCAGAGCGTCGGTCCAGTTGGTGTAGCCGGGCGGGAAAGTCAGCGTATACGGCCCCAGGTGGTCGCCCACCGGATTGCCCGGCTCGCCGGTGACGGTGGTACTGCTGAAATCCTCGGTATGCTGGAGCACCCCCAGATAATTGGTGGCAAACGGGCTGGGCTGGTGGCCGGGCAGATTATAAATGTAATCCTGCCCGCTGAACATCAGCCGTCCGCCGCCATCCAGGTATTGGGCCAGCCGGTTTTCCTCCTCGGTGGTCAGCGGCTGGAGCCAGTCGTACCCCGTGTACCAGACCACCATCGGATACAGGGTCAGAGTGTCTACCGGGGGGCTGTCGGGAACCGGCCCGGACCAGGATTTGGGCACCAGCCAGTAATCGTAGGGGATGCCGTTGGCCTCCAGGGCCTGCCGGAATTCCGCGGCAAAGCTGTACCAGCGGTCATCGTCCACCAGCAGAACCGGGGCCGGGCTTTTGCTGACCCGCACTGCCGTGTCGACCAGCGAGGGCGAAAGCGTACTGGTGCCGGTAATGGTCAGGGTATCGGAGATGTGCCAGGTGGTGGTGCTGATGGTGACGCCGGTGGTGATGGTCTGCGACTGGCAGGCCGCCAGAGTGAGGCTGGGCGGCAGGGGGGTAAA
Organism: Chloroflexota bacterium; assembly: GCA_003694775.1. Taxonomy (GTDB): domain Bacteria; phylum Chloroflexota; class Anaerolineae; order 4572-78; family J111; genus J111. The sequence continues at coordinate 1,907 of RFJV01000582.1, forward strand.
CGGCCATACGCCCGACGCGGTCAGGTTGATGGTGTCGGTGGACGCGCCGGTGTTGCGCACCCGCACCGTATGGGAAACCACCGTCCCAAAGCCACCGACCAGCGTGCCGGTTTCCGGCAGAAGCTCCACCCCCGCGGCCGGCGGGTCGGACATGAGCCAGGTGATAGCCCGGTCCATCACCGTCTGGCGGTCGGGGCGGCTGTTGATGGCCTCAAAGCCAAAGGCCAGGAACATCGCCCGGTAGGGCGTGCACAGCCCCACGTGCAGGGCGGAGAGGTTGTCACTGCCGTAGGTGAGCAGAGGGCCGGCGAAGTCGTCATCGGTGTTGGCAATTACGTCGGGGGAGGTCTGGTTGTCGGCCCCGTCGCCGCCGCTGATGGTCAGCGACAGGCCGTCGAACGGCTCGCCGGCCACGGCGGTGGTGGTCAGCACACCGGCGCTGTCCTCCACAAAGGTCGCCTTAAGGTAATCGGACAGGTAGGCCTCCGTGCCGAACCAGCCGCCGCCATCATAGTAGGCTATATCCTGCCCGCTGAGCAGGAGCCTGCCGCCCGCGGCCAGATAGCCTTCCAGGGCCGGGCCGGCCCCCACGTACCCCGGCGAATCCAGCGGGGAGGACCAAATCACCAGGTCGTACGGCAGGAGGTCGGTGGTGGTGGGCACATCCGTGGGTGCGACAAAGGGGCTGGTAATCTGCCAGATGTCGTAGGGGTAGCGGAGGTCGTCCAGAGCCTGGGTGTAGTAGTCGAGCTGGCTTTCCTGGTACCAGCGCCCGCTATCGACCACCAGAATCCCCGGCGCGGGGTCCAGCCAGAAGTCCTGGGTCACGGTGGCCCCATCGTTGATGGTAATGCTGGTGACGCTGGAAATGCGGTGGCGCGGGGCAATGACGGTGACGGTGTACACGCCAACCGGCAGAGACAGGGTATACCGGCCATCTGACCCGGCGGTGGTGGAGGCCGGCGTCCCGTCGACCCGGACGGTGGCGGTCAGCGGTGTGCCGGTTCCGGTTTCGCGGATGAGGCCGGTCAGTGTACCGGTGGGCAGGGCAGACAGGTTGAAATTCTGCACCGCGGCCGAACCGGTGGTGATGACAATGCCGTAGGTGGTGGAGGGGGTGTAGCCAAAAGCGGAGGCGGTTACGTCGTAGGTGTCGGGGGCGAGACCCTGCAGGTAGGCGCCGTTACTGCCGGTGGTCGCATTGATATGGAGCGACGGGTTGCTGCGGGGTGTTATCTGCACCACTGCCCCCGACAGAGGCGAGCCGCTGGAGGTCACGGTTCCGGACAGGGTGCCCAGCGAAGCCACAGACATCACCGCGTTGTAGGCATCAATGCGGCCCCAGCCGAAATCGTTGTTGGGGATGGGACTGCCCAGGGCCACTGCGGTGGAGGTAATGGCATAGGCCACCGCGGCGGGGTCGCCGCGGAGGGCAGGGGAAGCCTGCAGAACCAGCGCGGCCAGGCCGGAAACGTGGGGTGCGGCCATCGATGTGCCGCTGGCAAGGCCGTAAGCCCCGCCGGGCAGGGTTGAGCGGATGTCCTTCCCCGGCGCCGAAACTTCCGGTTTGGTCCGGCCCCACGGCGAGGGGCCCCTGCTGGAGAAGTTGGCAATTTCGTCATCGCTGGTGGTGGCCCCCACGGCAAAGGCATTGTCGTAGCTGGCCGGAGCGCCGACCGTGCCGCTTCCGGGGCCGTTGTTGCCGGCAGAAAACGGGGCAAAAATGCCGGCGGTTTGCAGGGCCAGCACGTCGGCCTGGAACTCGGTGCTGGTGCCGAGCGGACTGCCCCAGGAATTGTTGACAATGTCCGGGGCCAGGGCGGGGTTGTTGTTAGGGGCCAGCACCCACTGGAACGCGGCGTGGAGCCAGCTATTGAGGGCCGTTCCGGAGCTATCGAAGGCCCGGACGGCAATCCACTGCGCGCCCGGTGCGACCCCAATGCCGCCATCTCCAACCATCGTCCCCATCGTGTGCGTGCCGTGCCCGTTGGCATCAACGGGATAGGTCGCCCCTTCGGAGGTGGCATCGTACCAGTTGCCGGTATGGTTGGGGAGCTTGCCGGAGCCGGTGTAGCCGCGGTACTGGCTCTGTAAGGCCGGGTGCATCCAGTCTACCCCGCTGTCGATGTTGGCGACCACCACCCCTGTGCCGGTGATGTTCAGGGCATTGTGCACCAGGTCGGCCCGGATTTTGCTGATACCCCATTCGGGGGCGGATTGGGAGATTGGGAAATCAGGAGATTGGGAGATGGGGAGATGGGAAGACGGGGAGATGGGTTGGGCCAGGTGAACCTGTTTATCCAGCCGGATGACCTGCACATCGTCGCGAGCGGCCAGGGCCAGCACCATCTCCAGCGTACCGCGGGCCGCCACCGCGTTGACAATCCACAGCGGGCGGATATCGGACGCGGCCTGCGCGCCCAGTCCCGCCGGCGGGGATTGGAGCGTCTGCAGAACGCCGGCCTGCGTTGCCGCCGCGGCCTGCTGGAGAGAGTCGACCAGCGCGCGACGGCGAGCCAGGGGGTCGGTCTGAGCCTGGGCGTCCAGCACGGCTACCGCGGCCAGCGGGTCGACCTGCGCCTTGAGATAGACAATAAACGGCGCGGCCTCGTCTGGCCGGTCGACCAGCCGCCGGAGAAGCTGGGGTTCAATTTTGGGCAGGAGACTCCGGTCGATGGACGGGCCGGGGGTCGGCGTGACAGGTGGCGGCGGGGTTGGCTTTGGCTCCTGCGCCTGGGGAGACAGCAGGAACAGCGGGGCCAGCACCAGCAAGAACAGCCAGGACAAGATAAGGGGAAG
>RFJV01000583.1 GCA_003694775.1 Chloroflexota bacterium
GGTCGGTGCTGTGCCGCCTGCCGCGCCCGCGGCAGAAGCGGTGGGTGTGGCAGGCCGGATGGTCGGGGTGGGCTGTTGGCTGATGGTTCCCCGGTTCTGCAGGAGTACATAAACGCCTGCCGCGCCGGCCAGCAGAATGACCAGCAGAACGGCCAGCCCTATCCAGCCCCCCCGGCGACGGGTGGATGGTTGCTTTCGGGGGGCGGGTTGGGTTCCGGGCAGGACGCGGGACCGGGCCTGAACGGCTGAAGACGGGGTGGCGACGCGAGCCGGTCGGGTGGTGGTCAGGTAGAAGCGGGCCGTGCCAATGGCCAGCGTGTCGCCCGGCTGGAGGGGATACCAGTCCGGGCCGAGCCGTTTGCCGTTGATGAATGTGCCGTTCGCACTGCCGCTGTCCTGCACCATACAGCGACCGCTTTCCAGCCGCAGGTGGGCGTGGATGCGGGATACGCTCAAGTCGTGGAGCACAATGTCGCATTCGGAGTGCCGCCCGATGGTGAGGGTCTTCCCGCCGACAGGATGCCCCAATCCGGAGGCGTCGACCAGCCAGAAGGCCGGCGCTTCCTCCGGTTCGGCAATGGTGCGCTCTCCCGGCCTGGTCGCAGATGTAATGAAGAGTGTGTCATCATCCTCGGCTTCCGGTTCCGGGGTTTGACTGCTGAGAATCTGTGCCAGCTCCTTCTGCCAGGCCTCTACCGATGGTGGCCGGCGGGCGGGTTCCAGGGCCATAGCGTGCAGAATGGCCTGCGACACCTGGGCACTGAGCCGGGGGTTGAGGGTGTGCGGCGGCGGCAGGGAGGCCCGGTCGAGCAGAAGGCTCATGCTGTCCGGCGGGCGCTGACCGGTGAGGATGGCAAACAGGGTCGCGCCGAGGGAGTAGATGTCGGAGGCGGGGGTGGTTCCCTTGCGGGTGTACTGCTCCGGTGAGGAGTAGCCAGGGGTGACCCCCCGCGCGCCCAGATGGGTGCGGCTGGAGTCGCCGGTGACCTGCTTGGCAATGCCAAAGTCAACCAGTACGGCTTCGCCGTGCGGGGTAATTTTGATGTTCTGCGGTTTGATGTCCCGGTGAATGATGGGTGGTTTCTGCTGGTGCAGGTAGGATACAGCCTGGCAGATTTGCAGGATGACCTTCAGGGCCTCCGCTTCTTCCAGCGGCCGGCCGCGCTGTTGGACCACTTCCCACAGGTCCTGTCCCTCGATGAAGTCCATCACCAGGTACTGGCGGCGTTCGCCGCTTTGCGGGTGCTGGCTGGTGAAATGATGGATAACCCGCGGCAGGTTCGGATGCTTCAGACGGGCCAGAATCAGGGCTTCCTGCTTGAACTGGGCCACGGCTTCCGGCGTGTCGAAGAAATTTTCCTTGACCGCTACCGGAATGTTCAGGTTGGTATCAAAGGCGCGGTAGATGGCTCCCATACCCCCGCGGGCCAGCAGACCGTCAATCCGGTATCGGTTCTGCAGAATAGTGTCTTCAGTCAACAGCATCGCACGCCCCGGTAGTCAGTTTTGAATGTTGAATGTTTTTCTCGCATCCCGCGTTTGGTCCGGTTCTTCTACTATCATTCATTATATCACAAAACGGCGAGACTACGATAGTACGAAAACACGGAAACACGAATGGTAACTGCTCAGCCGTCCACGAATAAAATACGATGCAGTCGTCTCGACTGCGCCCCCAGTCATTTTTTCGTCAATCAGACGTAAAACGTAACCCGTAAGAACAGAAAATTACGGATTACGATTTACGTTTTACGTGAGATGGTGGGAATTGATGACA
>RFJV01000584.1 GCA_003694775.1 Chloroflexota bacterium
CTTTTCCAGCGCGCCCTTGACGACCTGCTGGGTGCGTTCCCAGATTTCCATCGGGTCGTGTTCAACCCAGCCGGGCTTGGGATAGATTTGTTCGTGTTCCAGCTGGTGAACGGCCACCGATTCCCCAGCATGGTTAAAGAGCATACAGCGAGTACTGGTAGTACCCTGGTCAATTGCGGCTACGTATTGGCTCATTGTTTTTCACCCGGTGTAGGGTTTGCCCAATTTGGAACCTGTCAGAAGAGTTGCAGGCCGGTATCCCTGTGCCGGCAGATGAGGCATAGGGATGCCGGCATTTACAGCATTCTTGGGCAGACTCTTAATCGTTGGGTTTGAGCAGATTGGTATACAGCAGGGCGGCGATAACCGCGCCCAGAATTTGGCCTACAAAATATACCCAGATATTGGCAAAATTGGCGCTGGCTACGGCCGGGCCAAGCGTACGGGCCGGGTTCAGCGAGCCGCCGGTAAGGGGGCCGCCCATTAAAATCCCCAGGGTTAAGGTGAGACCAATGGCCGCGCCCGCGGCATTGCCTGCTTTGCCGCTAACCGCGGTATTAAGCACGGCGTTAGCCAGGAAAAAGGTAAGAATCGCTTCGATGGCCAACCCCTGCATAGGGGTAACGCCCGGAGCCAGCACCGTTGCCCCCAGCCCGGTTTCGGTCCCGCCCAGCACAAATACCAGGGCAAAACCGGCTACAATGGCTCCCAACAGTTGGGCCACAATGTAGTATACCGCGGTCAACGTGTCTACCGCCCGGGCCAGCCACAGACTGATGGTAACAGCCGGGTTGATGTGTGTTCCGGAAATGTGCCCGTAGGCATAGGCAAAAGTCAACACAACCAGACCGTGGGCAAAGGCTACCCCTACCAGCCCCCCAATACCCAATGCACCAGCACCGGCCCCAATGAAAATAAGGGCAAATGTACCAATAAACTCGGCTACAATGGCACGAATGTTCATTTGGAATCCTCCTCTCTTTTTGTGAGTGGTTTATTAGTTACGGCGTCCAAGTTTACCATCTATCCGGCTTCAAAGTCAAACAGGGTGAACCTTTAACTGAAATCATCGGCTGGTATAAAAAATTCGTTGAAACGCGCTCAAATAGGCCGATTTTAACCGGCTTTAACCCGTTTCCCCCTGACGGGGACAGGTACACGAATAGACGGCGTTTGAAACGCACCCTGCGCGCCTGCAAAGTTTGACACCTTCACTCCATTGCGTATAATGCAAATATTCGATTATTTGAATATAAAAATGACTCTTCCAGACTACAAACAACTAACCAACCGGCTGAAATTGTTGGCACATCCTGAACGACTGCGTATTTTGGACGTGTTGCGCCGCGAGCCAGAGTGTGTTTGTCACCTGGAGGCGCTGTTGAATAAACCCCAACCGTATGTTTCTCAACAGTTAAGGGTATTGCGGCAGGCCGGTATTATTCAGGATGAAAAGGAGGGGCATAATGTTTTTTACCGGCTGGCGGATAGTGAGATAGCGGCCTGGCTTAACCAGATTTTAGGGCCGGTTCAGGGCGAACATCCGGAAATTGCCCATCACAAACGATTGATTTCCTGTGGATGTCCAAAGTGTGATTCAACCGGCGATATTCCATCTCTGGCAGATAAGACAGCATAAATAGATGCTGCTTTTTTGTTTTAGATTTGGTTTGAATTTACTGTTTCCAAATTCATTAAGTATTACGGAGGATATCATGAGCGTAACATCAACAGAACTGGAACCGGCTGCCCGGCGAAGCGTGGTGCAGCAGCTTTCGTTTTTGGACCGGTTTTTAACCTTGTGGATTTTTCTGGCTATGGCCGTTGGGGTGGGGCTGGGTTATTTTATACCCGGCGTGGAAGGACTCATCAACCGGTTTCAGGTGGGTACCACCAACATTCCCATTGCCATCGGGCTGATTTTGATGATGTACCCGCCGCTGGCCAAGGTAAAGTACGAAGAGTTGGGCGACGTATTCCGGAACTGGCGGGTACTGGGGTTGTCGCTGGTGCAAAACTGGGTGGTAGGGCCTATTCTGATGTTTGTGCTGGCCATCGTCTTTTTACGGGACTACCCGGAGTATATGGTGGGGCTGATAATGATTGGACTGGCCCGGTGCATTGCGATGGTGATAGTGTGGAACGAACTGGCCAAAGGGGATTCGGAGTATGCGGCCGGGTTGGTGGCCTTTAACAGCATCTTTCAGGTGTTGTTTTACAGTGTGTATGCCTACATCTTCATCACGGTATTGCCGCCGCTGTTTGGGTTGAAAGGTAGCCTGGTAGATGTAAGTATGGGGCAGATAGCCGAGAGTGTGTTTATCTATTTGGGTATTCCGTTTTTGGCGGGACTGTTGACCCGCTTCTTTTTAATTCGGGCCAAAGGAAAAGAATGGTACCAGACGCGTTTCATTCCCCGTATCAGCCCCATCACCTTGATTGCGCTGCTGTTCACGATAGTGGTCATGTTCAGTTTGAAAGGGAATCTGATTGTGAGAATACCGCTGGACGTCTTGCGGATAGCGGTGCCGTTGGTACTCTATTTTGTGCTGATGTTCCTGGTAAGTTTCTGGATGGGGCACAGGATAGGGGCAGATTACTCTAAAACAACAACGTTATCATTTACTGCCGCCAGCAACAATTTTGAGTTGGCAATAGCGGTGGCAGTGGCAGTATTTGGGATAAATTCTGGGGCGGCGTTTGCAGCGGTGATTGGGCCGCTGGTAGAAGTACCGGTGCTGATAGGGCTGGTGAATGTGGCGCTCTATTTTCAGAAGCGGTATTTTGCTCACGAAGTTGAGCCGGTTCCGGCGGAAATGGTGCAAGCTGCAGAAGAAGCCTGCCCCCCACCGGCCACAGCCCAAACAGAATAACGGTTGGCCGGAGTTTTAACTCGCGGCAACAGCCTCCGGGGACAGGCGATTTACTCCCATCGCCTGTCCCTGTTATTTATTGACATGCCAAACCAGGTGGGGTATATTTGGGAAGCCTATCTTATCCAGCGAGGGAAAAAAGAAAATGAATCTGGTAAATGTTACCGATAACAGCTTTGATGCCCAGGTAGCCAAATGCGACATTCCGGTATTAGCCCTTTTCTCCGCGAAATGGTCAAAACCCTCTCAAACGGTTGCCGGGTATCTGTCCGGTATTGCCGCCGACTATGCCGGGCGGGTTAAGGTGGTGGAACTGGATATAGACGACAACCCCACTATCGTCTCTCGCTACCGGATTCTGCAGGCCCCCACCCTGCTCCTGTTCAAAAACGGCCTCGAAGTGGCCCGCCTGACCGGCCCTGCCGCGCCCGACCGCATCGAGGAGATGATTGCCCCTTTCCTCAAGCGGTAGACTCATGACACCGCGTCCGGGGTATGGTATACTA
>RFJV01000585.1 GCA_003694775.1 Chloroflexota bacterium
CCCCAACACCCGGAGATTGAAACGATGACCATAAACCGGCAAGCCGTATCCAACCTGGACCTTCAGCGGTATCGCTGGGCCATAATTGCCCTGGCGGCCCTGGTCCTGCTGTTGCTCCTGCCGCTGGCCCTGCGACAGCTCCCCGTAGAAATTGGCGCTTTTCCCGAATCGTGGAACCTGCACCTGCGCCAACCCATCGACCGGTTTGAAGACTGGATTCTCAGCAATCGGAACACCCATCCCCTGTTCACCCTGTTTTTTAACCCTATCAGCGACGCCATCGATTTTGGCATTCGCCAGTTGGAGGCGTTTCTCCTGTGGCTTCCGTGGCCCGCGCTGATGCTGGCCGTATTTCTGCTGGGCCAGCGGGCCGGGGGGTTGAAGACGGCGCTCCTTTCGGTGGGCGGACTGCTGTTTATGGGGGTCACCGGGCTGTGGGTGGAAAGTATGCAAACCCTGGCCCTGATGGGGGTGTCGGTGTTTATTGCCCTGCTCATTGGCATTCCTTTGGGCATTGCTGCCGCCCGCTCCGACCGGTTCGAGGCGGCCATCCGCCCGGTGCTGGACGCCATGCAGACTATGCCGGCCTTTGTGTACCTGATTCCGGTTCTGCTCTTTTTTGGCATTGCCCGTGTACCCAGTGTGGTAGCCACCATTATTTATGCCATTCCCCCGGCCATCCGGCTGACCAATCTGGGCATTCGCCGCGTTTCACCCAGTGCGGTCGAGGCGGCCCGCTCCTTTGGCTCCACGGAATGGCAGGTTCTGGTAAAGGTTCAGCTTCCGCTGGCTATGCCAACGATTATGGCCGGTGTCAACCAGACGATTATGATGGCCCTGGGGATTGTGGTGATTGCCGCACTCATCGGGGCCGGGGGGCTGGGCCGGGAAGTGCTGGTGGCCTTGCAGAGGCTCCGGGTAGGCCGGGGTTTTGAGGCCGGGATGGCGATTGTCTTTATGGCTATTATCCTGGACCGCATCAGCGGCGGCTTCAGCAAAACCGGAAGCCGGCAGATGACAGCGCATGGATTCCACCTGTTTCCCAACCGGCTGGCCCGGTTTGCCGCGGTGCGGGCTGTAGAAGCCAGTATTCAGGCGGTGATGGACGCCTGCTACCGGGTGTCGGAAATGATTGCCGGCTTCATCGGCGATGGGGTGGGCCGCATTCTGCTCCGGCTGGGCCAGGCCGAAGCGGGCCAGACCGCGGGCGCGGCTTTCCGGCGGCAGGCCTTCTGGATTGGGTCGGTGTTCCTGCTGGCCGCGCTTCTGCTGGTCAACAGCTACCTGTATCACTTTGGCCCGTTCCCCAAGAGCTGGGAATTTTCTATCAGCCGTCCGGTAGATGTGGCCGTGGCCTGGATGCGCGACAATCTGTACCAGATTGGCGACCTGCCCATCGGCACCGGCCCGCTGGCCGATTTTCTGGTGATTTACGGGACAAATCCCCTGCGGAATTTCTTCCAGAACTGGCTTCCGTGGCCGGTGGTGGTGCTGGGCGTGGCGGCGATTGCCTATGCGGTCGCCGGACGGCGGTTGGCGGTGTGGTCGGCGGTGGGGGTAGTGTGTCTGGGCCTGCTGGGGATGTGGGATGAAAGTATGGACACCCTCAGCCAGGTGATTGTGGCGACCCTCATCACCGTCGCCATTGCCATTCCAACCGGCATCATTGCCTCGCGCAGCGACACCTTTGAAATGCTTCTGCGGCCCGTGCTGGACACCCTGCAAACGATTCCGTTTTTTGTGTACCTGGTGCCGGTGATTATGCTGTTCAACGTGGGTCGGGTGCCGGGGATTATTGCCTCGGTGCTGTATGCCCTGCCGCCGGGCATCCGCCTGACCAACCTGGGCATTCGCCAGGTTCCGGCAGAAGTGGTCGAAGCGGCGCGGTCGTTTGGGTCTACCTCGCGGCAGACGCTGTTGAAAGTGCAGATTCCGCTGGCTCTGCCGGCCATTGCCCTGGGCGTCAACCAGGTGGTGATGATGGTGCTGGCGATGGTAGTGGTGGCCGGTCTGGTAGGCGGGGCCGGGCTGGGGCTGGAAGCGGTCATCGGGCTGGCCAAAACCCAGACAGGCCGCGGCATCGAGGCCGGAACAGCCATCGTCATCATCGCTATGATTATGGACCGGATTACCCAGGCCTGGGCCAAAAAGCGGGAAGTGGTCTGATAATCCAGTAGGCGGTAGACGGTAGACGGTAAACAGGCAGGAAACGGCAGACAGGCAAGAGGGGCACAGCGATGCTGTGCCCAGATATTCCGCAAAGCCGTAAAAAACGGGGACGGCCGGTTGGCCGTCCCCGTTGTGGTTTACACGTTTACCGGGCTAGGGAAGCCACTTTTCCCATACATCTTTGTGGGCGTCAACCCACTGCTGGGCCGCTTCTGCCGGGGTTTTGTTTTCCAGCTCAATGGCCGCCATCATCTCAATCTGGTCCTGGTTGGTATAGTTGAAGTTTTTCAGGAACTGGTATACATCGGGGGCGGCATCTTTTAGACCAACCCAGGCAATCTTGAACAGCTCGTCCGCCGGATAGGCGCAGTCCACACCGCCGGATTCGGCCTTGGCGTAGCACTCATCGCTGTAAGGCGGCAGTTCCACCATGGTCAGGTCGTACTTGGCAAAGATAGAATGGGGGGTCCAGAAGTAGAACAGCAGAGGGTCTTTACGGCTGTAGGCAGAATCCAGGGCGGCCAGGATAGCCTCCTCAGAACCGGCGGTCACCACCTCGAAAGGCAGGCCCAGATTCTTGATGATGTCAGCATCGTACTGCACCCAGCTCTGGTCGCCGGCCAGGAACTGGCCCTTGTCGCCGGTTTCGGCAGTGCTGAACAGCTTGCCGATTTCCGGGTCCTTGAAGCCTTCCCAGGTTGCCAGTTCCGGATGTTCTTCCAGCATATAAGAGGGCATAAACCAGCCAATCTGCCCCACCGGTCCCAGCGGACCGAGATTTTCAACCGCTTTCTGCTCGTCGATATACTTCTTTACGTTTTCAGCATGCCCGGACGGCCACACTTCCAGACTGGCATGCAGTTCGCCGCTGGCCAGGGCCGGCCATTGGGCATTTTCATCCAGGGTGATGATTTCCACCGGATAGCCAAGATTTTTTTCAATCAAAATTTTGGCAACGGCCACATTGGCCTGAGAACTGGACCAGGGATTCTCTACCAGTTTGATGGTAATTTTTTCACCACCTTGCTGTTGCTGGGCCGGTTCGGGTTGGGACGCTCCTCCACACGCCACAACAACAACTGCCACTATTAACCCCATTGTTAACAGTAGCCACCATCTGGACATTTGTTTGTGGTTCATCAACTACTCCTCCTTGAGCAAAAATGATTGGAAATATTTTTTGGATTTCAAGAAGATGGTGGAGAAGTGCGGCCGGGTGGAAGTATGGGGATTCGGAGGGGAACAGCAGACCATCCCCTGAAATCCGGTTACCCCAAATCAAACCTTATGACGAGTATAACATTATCGCCGCAGGATGTCAATCGAGGTCAAAGCAACAAGGTAACAAGGTAGCAGGGGTGCAGGGTAGCAGGGTAGCAGGGTAGCAAGGTAGCAGGTAACAAAAAGTAAGGGACAGGACGC
>RFJV01000586.1 GCA_003694775.1 Chloroflexota bacterium
CCGGGATGCGTCCGGGCTTGACCACCAGCTCCGGGTGCAGGTCGGGCAGGCCAGCCACCGGCAGGTCGACCAGGGGCAGGCAGGCCCGGATGAGCCGGCTCTCGGCCCGCTTGAACAGGCCGTTTCCGGCCAGCAGGTAATCGTAGCCGGGGGCGATGGGCCGCTCCACGCCCCGGTAGATGTGGTGCTGGACCAGGTCGTCAAACAGTCCCATCGCTCACCTCCTCATCTTCGGGGTAAAGCGCCGCGATGAGGGCGTTAATCGCCGGGCCGTGCTTTTCCATCAGCGCCTGCACCCCTTCCGGGCCAAGCTGGAAAGGCCGGTGACAGCAGGGACATTCGCCCTTGTCCATTTCCGCGATGCGCTGGAGCAGGCGGCCCCTCTGCGCCAACTGCTTTTGGGTCAGGTGTCCGGTGCTCATTTCAGCAGGTCCTCCATTTTGAGATTGGCCGGGTTCAGGTCATCCACCGGGTAGACCTCCGCCTGCTCCACCTCGGCCCACATTTGCAGGACATTCAACGGATACTTCCGGCTCTTGCCCCCGGCCAGGTCCTCGTTGAACTGGCTCTCAAAAAACAGGGCCGCGGCCCGGTGGATGGTCTCCGGCCCGGCCGGCGGGAAGGCCACCGAGCCGCGGCAGACCAGGCCATTGCTGTAGATGTTCGGAAACGGGGCGTGGTAAAGCTGTGTCTCTGCCGCCGGCCAGTTCTCCCCGGCCAGGGCATACAGGCGGTACGACGTTCCCCGGCCCACCAGCACCAGCGGCGGCAGGGGCAGACGATAGACGCGCCGGCCATCCTTGCCCTCCACGTGCAAATTTTGCACGGCCGGCGGCAGGTAGATGCCGAGGCAAGTCTCATCCCCGTCCTGCCGCAGGAACAGCGTATTTTGCGGCAGGAGACCGGTGCCGGGGTTGACCCCGGCCAGGGCCAGGGCCAGGTCGGCGGGGCTGACCTCGTCCCGCCGGACCGGTTTGTCCTCCTCGTAGATGGTGCGCCAGATGGATTCGCTGTAAATCTGGATGTCGACCAGCAGTTCTTGCCGGTCACCGTTTTCACCGGCCAGGTCGGCCAGATTAACCACGTTCATCGTGTGCCTCCAGGGAAATGATTTCTCCATCCTGGACCAGACACCGGCCCAGGACCAGGTCCAGACAGACGGCCAGCTTATCGGGGTCTTCCTCCAGTTTTTGCCGCAATGCCTCCACCGGGCGGAAGATGCGGGCCTCGGCCTCTTTGTACAGCCGGGCCAGCTCATCGATGTCATCCCAGCCGAAGCTGATGTCCAGCTCGCTGGAGTACATATAGGGGATGTCCACCCAGGGGTTTTCGATGCCGTTCAGCCAGTCCATCGCCGCCTTCAGCCCATTCCAGGGTTCGGGCAGGTCGGACAGGTTGCTGACCATCTGGCCGTAGTCCATCTGGTTCAGGCCCGGCAGGTCGTACCGGGCCGCCAGCTGGCCCCACCAGTCGGCGATGTCGTCTTCGAACATCATCAGGAGCCAATTGTTATCCCGGCTCTCGATGGTGATGACCAGCTGGAAGAGGGGGTGGAAGTCGTAGAACGGCTCCTCCAGCTCCACCCCCTGGTACAGCAGGTATAAGCCCAGCGGGGGCGGCCCTTCCTCGAGGCCGTACTCCCCGATTTCTACTTCGTGGGCGTGCTCCTCGACGCCAAACATATTGACCGGGAAGCGGTGCTTGTCCAGGTAGGCCATCAGCTCGTAGAACGCCCCGGCCAGGCCGGCGGGGGTGAACTGGGGGGTGCGGTTGAAAGTGCGGCGGTAGGCGGCCAGGAACCCGGCCCACTCTACCGCCGCGGCCAGTTCAGCCAGGAGACTGCCGTACCTTACAGGCCGGGGGGCGGTATGCGGGCCGGCGTGGGGCGCAGGCCCTTGCACCGATAGGTGATTCGCCGGGCGTGCTGTATCTGCTGTTCCAGGTCGGCCAGGGCGGCCTGGATGAACGGCTTGTTCTCTATCAGCCATTGGACATTCTCCCGGTTTTCCTGCAGTGCCAGATAAAACCGTACCGCCGGCACATTGGCCGGCGGCAGGTGGCGCAGGATGTCGGCCAGTTCTTGCGGGGTCATCCCTTCGTGCCCGCTTTCTTGGTAAAGGTCAGCTCCAGCGTACCATCCTCCAGCTCCTTCTGGCTGACCTCGCACCGGCCGGCCTCCGGGAACTGTTTGGCCAGCTCCCGCTGGACAATCTCGATGGTTAGCTTCTGCTCCGGGTTGGGATAGGGGCCGAACGTCTTCCCGTCGTACCGGACCAGAATCTGGGCGTTGGGGATTTTATCGGTGGCTTTCAGGTCACTCATTGCTGATAATCTCCTCTGATTGCAGGTATTCATCGATGGCCCGGCGGACCAGGGCCGGCAGGTCGGCGTAATCGCCGGCGTGAAAGTCCGGGAAACGGCCCCGCAGGAGGCCGTCCTCGGCGTTGATTTCCAGCTCCGCGGCGTCAATTTGTGTCGGTCCGGAGCGCTTCAGGCGGATGGTCAGGATGATGTCCGCCGGGGCGTCCGGTTCTGCCGCCGCGGCCGGGGTGGAGAAGTCCAGGGTGATGCCGTCATCCGGTTCCGGTTGCGGCTGTGGCCGGGCGTAGGACGGTAGCGGGGGCGGCTCGCGGCGTGGTGGCTCCGGGGAAGCGTCTTCCGGCTCGTCATCCGGCTCGCTCATCGGCAGTTCGGGCGACATTCTGGCCTTGTGCTCCTGGATAATCTCTTTGGCCGCGGCGGGCGTAATCCGTTCGCCGGATTCGGCCCGCTCCAGGGCCTCCTCCACTGCCGCGGGCGGGGTGGAGGGGGAGGCCAGCAGGTACAGGGCACTGGTGGCTATGTCCATCTGGGCAAAATTTGCCCGGGTACCGAACCGCTCGTAGACGCTGATGAAGTTGTAAGCCGTGCGCCGGCTCCACTCGAACTCGGCCTGGAGCCAGGCATCGAACCGTCCGCTGTTGCCCAGCCGGTCCCGCACCTCGGCCAGCTTCCCGCCGATGCGGACCACGTTTTCGGCGGTCCGGCGCACCAGGTCCCGGATTTCGCCGGTTCTCTGCTGGACCACAATGCGGGTTTCGGCGTCGAGGCTGTTGTAATCAAACAGGGTCAGCTGGGACATAGGTCGTCTCCTCCACGCAAGCGGCAATGCGGATATGGTTGGGGCGCACCTGGGGGTCGGGCAGGACCGGCAGGCCGTAAAGCTCCCGTTCAGGGGGCAGTTCAGCCGGGTTCAGGCGCACCTCGCCGGGTTCGGTTCCGGCGGTGTGGTAGGCGCTCCGGTACTGGCTGAGGGCCATCTTGACCGCCACGTTCAGGGGCAGTCGCTTTTTGTTGAAGAACAGAATGGCAATCATCGTCGGCTCCTTTCGGGTTATTTCCAGCACTTGGGGCTGGTGCCGGTCTGGCGGGCCAGGCGGTTCTGCCTGTCCAGGGCCGGCCTGTCCTTGACAAAGTAGGCTTTTCGATGCCGGGCGCAGTAGCAGGCAAAGGTACTGTGCCCGATGTACAGGGCCGTGCACCGGTCTGTCCGGCTGTACAGGGCCTTACCAAGAGGGGCGCCGCACTTGCGGCAGTGGGTCAGCATAGCTTCCTCCAGCGAGGGGGCCGCCGGTTCTGCGGCGGCCCCGGTGGTGGCTTAACCGTGGTTCGACATATCGGCCACGTAGCCGGCGTAGCGGGCCAGCTGGTCGAAGAGGAACTCCTCGTTTTCGGGGTCGTATCTGAGCTTCATATCGGACAGGGCCAGGTCGATGTCGGCGTTGGTGGTGAAATACGGGATGCCCTGGCGCACCTGGCGGTAGAAGCGGTCCCGGTCCTCCTCGATGAAATCGGTCTCGATGCCGTCATCCCCCCGCAGGAGGGAGACGTTTTTCTGGAACTGCTCGGCCCGTTCCTCCGGGGAACGCCGGTCGTTCTCGGCCAGGACCTGCCGGGTGTGGGCCTGGAGGGCGGCATACCGGGCGGCCAGTTCCGGGTCTCTGGCAATCTCTGGCGGCGCGTCCTGCCAGTCTTCCGGTCTGGTCTCGGTATCGCCCACCTTCCAGCTCTCGGCGGCCAGCTCGCGGGGCGAGGGCGCCCCGTGGGACAGGTTGAGGGCGTTTTTCAAGGCCCGCTTCTGGGCCACCTGGTCCCAGGTCCAGCCTTTGGGCGGGTCGATGGGCTTTCCGTCCCTGGTCACCCGGTCCTCTCTGGTGACCACGCCCACGGCCTGGGTGGTCACGATGTCGTACGCCTCTGCGAACGTGGCCCCCATCTGGATAAACTCCCGCAGGGTGTCCTTCTGGTCGTCCCGCAGGATATGGCACCGGTAAGCGATATCCTCATCGCGCAGGCCCATCTGCCGCTTTTCTGCCGCGCTCAGGGGGACGTACCGCTCGGTGTAGCCGCAGATGCGCTTGGCCCAGCGGACCAGGAGCTTGTACCCTTCCACAAAGGTGAAGTTGCCCCGCCGGTCGACCATCCCGTAGAAATCCCCCCGGAAGGGGTTGGCATCGGTGATGACCGCGTACTGGGCCATTGCCATCGCCTGCTCCGGGGTCAGCTTTTCCCCGCCGGGGAGCATCGCCTTGATGCGCTTGCCCAGGGCGGCCACTTCTTCCCGTGTGCCCCAGACTTCCACGTGGGGCACATCGATGGTGATAATGTCGGTATTGGTATTCTGGCTCATCAGGCTCTCCTTTACAGCTAATATTTGGTCGATTTTTCTTCTACTCTTCTTCTTCTACGGCGTAGAAAGGCCGGGTAGAACGTTTTTTCTTCTTCTACCCGGCCTTTTGGGCCAGTAGAAGAAGAAGTAGAAGAACTTTCAGGCGGGTTCGGCGGGGGCGGTGAGGCCCAGCTTCCGTTCTACGTCGGCAGTTACACCGGCAATGTGGCCCTGGTAGCAGAAGACCTCCTCGGTCTCGGTGAGCATAACCCACCAGCCTTTTTCCTGATGGGTTCCGTCGCTGTAGTAGACCAGGGCCTTGTCGCCGGCCAGGGCGTAGGTGGGCACGCCGTCGTCGTTAAGACCGATGAACTGCCAGCCCCAGGTTTCGGGGTGGTTCAAACGTTTGGCCTGCGTCTGGCCGGGGGGTGAACTGTGCCACCGGCCCCGGCCTCGCTTGAAGCCTCTGCCTCTTGGGTCAGCCATTGTGCACCTCCAGGATTCTGAGCTGGCCGTTGACCGTCCACAGGATGGCGCGGGATTCAACCGGCCTGGGGGAACGAATGTTGCGCTGCCTATTGCGTCGGGAGAGAAAGTTTGCTATAATCTTGAGCATAAGTGTGTCTCCTTTCATTTGGAGTTCCACCGCCGGCGAGGGCAGTCACCGGCGGTGGTTTTTTTTAAACCGAAAATCCCGGCAGGCGTGGCGCGCCTAACCGGGATAACCGCTGGTCTTCCGGCAGTTCCTGGAGTTCCTCCGGGCGGCAGAACCAGGTGTTCCCGCTGTCTTCTGCTTGCACCTGGCAGGTTCCGTCCTCGGTCACGGCGAGGACCGTTACCGTGGTCGGGCGTCCGTGCCGGGTGCTGATGGCTGTGTCGCCGGGTTTGAATTTTGGCATTGACGGCTCCTTTGGTGATGGAATATAAAGAATGTAGACTGGTATCTATATATACCATTTTACCACAAATAAATACCTTTGTCAACTATGGTAAACAAAAAAGACACCCGATTCAGGGTGTCTCTTTGCGGTGCAAATTTTGCACGGAATGGCTGTTGTTTAGAACTCTTGTTCTGTTTGGGTAAAAATGCTATAATGATTTAGGAAGTATCAAATCGCTTACTCCGCTCTTCATAAGAAGGGGCTGTGCCAAATCTATCTATATTTTGTCAGTAACCCAACCTCTATCGCCAAAATTGGTATTATCCTGGGCTTTCTGGCCTTTGCCGGTATGATTGTCCTGGTAGCCTATGCCTGGTCCC
>RFJV01000587.1 GCA_003694775.1 Chloroflexota bacterium
CGGGTTTCGGCGGCCCGGATATAGTCGCGGGTCTTGATGTCCAGGGCCAGACTGCGGACCAGCCGGCCCACGCCGGGCGCGCCGGTAACGGCAATCGCCAGAATGACCACCAGGTCTCCCTGCCCCAGGGCGGCAATGACCACCAGATAGAGGACAATCCGGGGGAAGGCAATCATGGCGTCCAGCACCTGCATGGTAATCTGGTCAATCCAGCCGCCGCGGTAGCCGGCGTTCAACCCCAAAAAGATGCCTATCGCCAGCGAGCCGAGCACACCCCAGATAGCCACACCGCCCGGTATGGAGACATTTCTGCCGGGGAGGCGGGTTTTCAGCAGGATGACCTGCGTACCCTGCATAAGCCGGGAGAGAATGTCTCGCCCCAGGTGGTCGGTACCGAGCAGATTCTGGGCGTTGGGAGGGCTGTTCTGGACAAAGTCGGTGGCGTTGGGGGGATAGGGTGTCCAGACCAGAGACACCAGGGCCACCACTACCCAAAAGAGCACCATCGCCAGTCCAACCGTCCCGATACGCGAGTCGAAAATGATGGAGACCGATTGCCACCATCTTTGCCAGCGGGATGGTCGCGGCACAATGCCGGGAGTTGATTCTGCTACAGCCATTGATACCTCCAGACGTAGGGGAAACGGGTCAGGCGTAACGGATGCGCGGGTTCAGTAAGGTGTACACCAGGTCGCCGACCAGCCGGGTAGCCACGGCAATGACCACAGTCAGCATGGCCGCGGCCTCCACAGCGTTGTAGTCACCAAAAATGGCCGCGTCGTAAATGTACTTGCCCAGACCGGGATAGCCAAAGATGGCTTCCACCACCACCAGCCCGCCGACCAGCCAGTTGACGTGAAGCATAATGATGGTGATGGGGGCCATCAGGGCGTTGCGCACGGCATGTCGAAAAACGACCCGCCAGTACGGCATGCCTTTTAAAATCGCGGTGCGGATGTAGGGTGCGTTCATCACCTCGACCATGCTGGCGCGGGTCATCCGGGCCACATACCCCAACTCCACCGCGGTCAGGGTCAGCACGGGCAGGGCCAGCAGTTTGGGGTCTTCAAAAATGGCATCAGGCGAAAGGAAGACGGCCACCGCGGGAAGCCATCTGAGCCAGATACCGAAAATCAAAATGAGGAACACCCCGCTGACGAACTCCGGCGTGGCCGTTGCGCCCAGGCCCAGCACGGAGATAATCCGGTCGAGCGGTTTGCCCTCGTTGATACCGGCCAGAATGCCAAAAAAGAGGGCCAGCGGCATAATGAAGATAAAAGCCACCGCGGCCAGCACCACCGTATTCCGCACCCTGGGCCAGAGGGTAACGGAAACAGGCCGTCCGGTTTGCAGAGACAGGCCGGCATCGCCGCGCAGAAGGCCCTTGCGCAGAGGGAGGAACTTCTGGGCGCCGTCCCGCTGTTCGGTCAGGCCGCTTTTGGTGCGGACAAACAGGGTGGCTCCTTCGCCGCGCACCCATTTGGCCGCCCGGTTTTGGGTGTCGACCCCCCAAAAGATGTCTTTACCGGTTTCCGGGTCTTTCCGCCAGATGTTATCTCCGGCGGGTTGGGGCACGGTTGAGCCGTCGGGCTGGCGCACCAACATCACCATTGCCCCGTTTTCCATTTTCCAGCGGACAAGCTGGCCGTTGACCTCGGCCCACCACTCGCCCTCTTTGGTTTGGGGGTTGGGGACAACCACCAGCGGATAGCCGACCAACCGCCGGGCGCGCCAGTCGTTGCCGGCCAGCCAGTCGATGTATCTCAGCCAGGCCGGCTGGTCCAGGCCCAACTGGGCGCGGTAAGAAGCCCGCTGTTCCTCGGTGGAAAAAACCCCCAGAATCTTTAAGGCTACGTCGCCGCTACCGACCTCCAGCAAGACAAACAGGATAACAGAAACCAGAAGCATGGTGACAATAGTGGATAATACGCTCCGAAACAGGAATCGAGCCATAAACTGAGCCTCCAAACCAATTTACCGCGGGGAAGATGGCGACAGTCGCTTCAAAATGAGCGACTGCCGCCAGAGGAAATGGCTATGCGTCGAGCCAGACTTCGTAGAGCAGGTCGTACTCAGTGGGGTGTGCCGAAACGTTCTTAAACTTCTCCGGCACAATGTTCCAGACCTTCTTCCAGTAGGCGATGCCGATGGAACCCCGTTCCATCTGGATGTCTTCCAGCTTGCACATAATCTTGCGACGCTCTTCCACATCCAGAGTTCGTTCCGCCTGGCGGAGCAGAGTGGTAAACTCTTCGTCTACCCAACGGGTTTCGTTCCATTCTACCGGATTGCCGTTTTCATCGGCTACGTAGGCCAATGGGAGAACCATTGTGCCCAGCGGGCGGTGGGTCCAGGAGGTCATTCCCAGGGGGACTTCGGTCCAGCGGTCCCAATAGCCGCTCGGCTCGGTGATGTCCAGTTCAATATCAAAGCCGGCAGGGGCGGCCATTTCTTTCAGGGCCTGAGCGTACTCCGGCTCTTCCAGGTCGTTCTTGGTAGCCAACGTCACCTTGAGGCCGTCGGGGTAGCCGGCTTCGGCCAGGAGCTGTTTGGCCCGTTCGGGGTCGTACTTGGGGATGGGCTTCTCGCAGTATTCGGGGTGGATGGGGGCCACGTGGGCATCGATACCCAGGTCGCCCTGACCAAAGTAGGCCAATTGAAGAATCTTTTCCCGGTCCTGGCACATCTTCAACGCCTGGCGAACCCGATTGTCGGACCACGGCTCCACATCGACCCGCATACGCAGGACGGTGGTCACCGCGGTGCTGGCATCGTGGACAACCATCCCCGGCATGTCCTTCAGCGCCTGCCAGTCGCTGGCCCGCGGCTGGTACATGGCGTCGACCTGCCCGGACTGCACCGCGGCCACGGCGGCATCCTTCTCCAGGGATACGTAGATAATCTCATCCAGGTAGGGCAGGGGCTGACCATCCACGCCCTTCCGCCAGTAGTCATTACGGCGCTTGAGAACGGCCCGTTCACCCTCGGCGTATTCCTCCAGAGTAAAGGCCCCGGTCCCAATGGGCTGTTTGATGAAGTCGCCCTCAAAACTGCGATGGACAATTAGAGCCGGGTAGTGGAACAGGTGCTCCGGTACACCGATGTTCGGCTGGTCCAAATGGAGGCGGATGGTGTAGTCGTCTACCTTTTCCACGTTCTGCATACCGCCCAGGTAAGAGAGCAGGCTGAGCATGGAGGAACCAACATCGGGATTGAGCCACTGGCTGAAGTTGAACAGCACATCATCAGCCGTCAGCTCGTCGCCATTGTTGAACTTGATACCCTTGCGCAGGTAAAGCGTCCAGGTTTTTACGTCCTCGCTGGCCTCCCATCGCTCCAGAAGGTAGGGCCGGGTGATGTTGTCCGGGCCGGTTTCGGTCAGGTATTCCCCGACCTGCCGGGCCACGTTGGCCTGCTGAACCCAGGAAAAGCGGGCCGGATGGTCAATTCTCTGCAACTGCATCGCTTTGCGGAAAGTACCGCCCCGCTTTACCGCCGCGGCGGCAGGGGCCGCCTCGGTGGCCGCGCCGCCGGCAGGGGCTTCGGGCTGGGCCGGCGCGCCGCACTGGGCGGCAATCGTCGCCGCCCCCACCGACATTCCCAGCAGGGTAGCAAAGCGAATGAACTCGCGCCGCGAGATTTTGCCGCGGCGGAGCGCGCTTTGCATATCCCAAATGGCCGGATGGACTCTCTTCTTTGAGTCAGTCATAACTATCCTCCTTTGTGGCTAATAAGTTTCTTTGGTTTAAAAAGGGTCAGCCAGCAACATTCCCTGGATGCCGTGACGCGGGGTTTCTGCCTGCCATCCTACAACATGGTAAGACGCGGCCCAAGAGTGAGCAACAGGGGATTCGGCGGCAGAGGGATTTACACTCCCATCATACCATAAATTCGGGGTATATTCAAATTGAATTGTATCAATATGTAGCGACCCAACCTAAAGCACAAGAGACGGACCCAGCCTTTGGCCCGGCAACGATGGATACCCGTACCGGGCACAGGTGAAAATTTGCAAGGGCACAGCGCCGCTGTGCCCCTACAAAAACGCTATTTTCAGAGGGAAATCTGTGGGGCGACATTAATGTCGCCCCACAAAGGTTATTATAAACGTGGTTCCTCTACTGCACAGGCCGGAATTATTTACCGCAACGGCTCCTTCCGAACCGTAGCCGGCTGGCGGCGGCCAAAATAGACCACCTCCACCCGCGTGCCCGGTGCGGCAAACTCCACGGGCAGATAGCCGTACACAATCCACTGCCCTACCGAGTATCCATAGTTGGCGCTGGTTACATAGCCCAGCACCCGGTCGCCGGAGAGGATGGGTTCCTTGCCCAGAGCCACGGCCTGCGGGTCGTCCAGGGTCATACAGCACAGCCTGCGCCGGACTCCTGCCTCCCGCGCAGACAGCAGAGCCTCCCGGCCCAGAAAATCCCCCTTGTCCCAGCGAACGGCCCAGTCCAGCCCGGCCTCAAGAGGGTTGTACTCGGTATGGATGTCTGCGCCCCAGGAGCGGTAGCCTTTTTCCAGCCGCAGAGAGTCGAACGCCCCAAAGCCGGCGGCGATAATGCCGAACGGCTCCCCGGCCTGCCACAGCACATCCCACAGCCGCGGGCCGTACTCCATCGGGGTGTAGATTTCCCAGCCCAGCTCACCCACATACGATACCCGCAGGGCATAGGCCGGAACGGTATCGATACTTATTGCCTGGGCAGTAAAGTAGGGGAAGGCCTGGTCCGACACATCCTCTGGGGTCACGCTCTGCAGAACGTGACGGGCGTCTGGCCCCCACAGCCCCACCGCGCAGTACTGGGACGAAACATCGGTAATCTGCACCGACCCATCATCCGGCGCGTGCTGGCGAAGCCAGGCCAGGTCCAGCATGCCGGTGGCCCCGCCGGTAAGCACCAGGAAGCTGTCCGGGCCGGTGCGGGTGATGGTCAGGTCGGCGCGGATGCCGCCGCGGCGGGTCAGCAAAGCAGTGTAGACCACGCGGCCGGTAGGCCGGTCAATCTGGTTGGCGGCCAGATAGTTCAGAAAGGCCAGCGCGCCGGGGCCGCGCACGTCGAACTTGGCAAAGGCGGTCAGGTCGTACAGGGCGACCCGCTCGCGCGTGGCCAGATGCTCCGCGCCCTGTATCGGCGACCAGTACCGCGCCTCCCAGCCGGACCGGGACGGCACGCGGTACCGGTTCAGCAGACGGCGGTTCGCTTCCAGCCACTGGGGACGCTCCCAGCCGGCAGACTCAAAGAAGACCGCGCCCAACTCCTGCAAGCGGGGATAGAAGGGGCTGACCCGCACCCGGCGGGGATTCTCCATCTGCTGGAAGGGGTGGATGATGTCGTATACCTCGTCGTACTGGGTGTAGCACCTGGCCTGGATGTAGGTTTTGGTTTTGGCAAAGTCGTAAAATCGGTTGATGTTGGCCTCGCGGACATCGACCTCGGTATCGCCCGTGGTCATCCATTCGGCGATGGCCTTGCCCACGCCGCCGGAATGGGTCACCCAGACGCCCACGGCCACCCAGAACCCCTTCAGGTGGGGTGCTTCGCCCATAATCGGCATGCCGTCCACGGTAAAGGTAAACATGCCGTTGAACTTGCGGGTCAGACCGGCCCCTCTGGTCGCCGGCAGAAGCTCGTTGGTGGCCTCCCAGGCCTCGGCGAAGTGCTCCGGGGTGAAAGGCCGCTCTGCCAGGTGAACGCCGTCCAGGTCGTGCGGGTCGACCAGCAGGGGCGCGTGGTTGTAGGAGCCGATACCGTAGGCGTCGCGGTGCTGGCGGAAGTACATGGCCCGGTCCTGGTGGCGCAGGATGGGGTGCTCCACCTCGGCCTGAGCGCCGGCCAGTTCCGGCAGAGGCGTGGTCACCGCGTACTGGTGCTCCACTGCCATCAGCGGCAGTTTGAGGCCCACCTTGTCCGCCAGAATCGGCGACCAGATGTTGGTGCACAGCAGAACCTGCTCCGTTTCAATCCGGCCTTTGGGGGTCACCACCGCGGTGACCCGCCCGCGCCCGGTTTCAAACTCGATGTCGGTGACGGGGATGTCGCCGTGAAATTCAGCCGCGCCGCCGGCCTGGGCCGCCTGTGCCCACGCCTGCGCGCCGTTCACGGCGATGACATCGCAGTCGGTGGGCACGTAGTAGCCGCCGTGGATGCGGGTTTCATCGATGATGGGAATCTTCTGCCGGACCTCCTGCGGTGAGAGCAGGTACGCCTCCAGGCCATACGCCTGGGCAAAGCCGAGCTTGCGCTGTAGTTCGGCCCATCGCTCCGGGGTGTAAGCCACCTCAATACCGCCGACAGGATACACGGTCGGCAGGGTGCTGGTGTGAAAGCGGTTGAACAGGTCAACCGTGTACCTGGCAAAGGCGGTCATCATCCGGGACGGGTTGGTCTGGAAGACCAGCCCCGGCGCGTGCGAAGTGGAGCCGCCGGTCTGGTAAAGCTGGCTCTGGTCCAGCACCACGATGTCGCGCCAGCCCATCTGAACCAGGTGATAGGCCGCACTGCATCCTACAATCCCCCCTCCAATAATCACCAGACGAGCTTTGTTTTGCATCGGATACCTCC
>RFJV01000588.1 GCA_003694775.1 Chloroflexota bacterium
ACCGGGACGGGTATGTCAGGCTGGTGCAGGTAAAGGTGCGTTTTAGTGCCCTGCACGGAGCATCGACTGCTGACCGCTAGCGCCGGATTTTCTCCTGCACGGTTTGCAGAAGCTCCGGAATTGGCCGGTCGGTATTGATGACTGCCAGAACCAGTTCATCAATAAAGCCGGCCAGTTTTGCCCAGTGGGGCAGTCGGGGCAGTTCTCTGGCGTAGTGATGCAGTGACTCCATCTTGTGGTAAAAAGGAATGGTTTGGTTGACATCCCCATCCGCCCAGGTGGATTTTCTACAGCCAATGCCGCCTTCCAGGGTCAGGAGTTTATCCATTGGGGCGGAGGCGCAGTGACGGATGAATTCATAAGCGATATCTGGATGGGGGGTACCGGCGGCAATGCATAATATCCAGTAGGCGTTCAGCGATACAGTACGGCCGTTTTCCTCAAACGGAATGGTGGCAATATCTACCTTGCCTTTTACTTGTGATTCGGCGATGGTTTCGGCCATGGCGGCAAACCCAAACCAGTTAATCATCATGGCCACTTCGCCGTTGGCAAAGGCAAAACCGGACTTGACAGAATCGAACTCGCGGGCCTGGGGATGGATTGCCTCAGGGTCGTTGAGAATACGGCGGTAAAACTCCAGGGCCGCGGCGGCCTGAGGGGTGTTCAGCATCATCTGTCCGCTGGAATCGAACAGTTCACCGCCGCGTGTCCAGAGCTGAAGACAAAAATCGTACACGGTGTTGTGACCATCGGGGTAAGCGGCAAACACCGTGCCGTACAGTCCCTGCTCCGGGCGGTGAAAGAACCGGGCCACCCGGTGGAATTCGTCCCAGCTTTGGGGGACGCGCAGGGGTGTTCCATACATTTGTTGGTAGGCTTCCTGCTCCTGGGGGTCTTCAAACAGGTCTTTGCGGTATATCAGACATTCCGGCCCATCGTGATAAGGCAATCCCAAAACAACATCATCAAATTGATGCATATGCAGGAGGGAAGATGTCCAGCCGTGAGGGTAGTCCTCCGGCGGGTTGTCGGCCAGATAAGGGGCAATATTCAGGACTGCGCCGGTCTGGTGCGCGGTGGCAAACCAATCGCTGGAAAGGAACCCTACATCCCAGTTGCCTTGCTTTAAATCTTCTTTTTCAAAATAGCTGTGATACAGCGGGTGCAGGTCCAGGGCCTCGGTTTCTAGCGACAGGGTTATGCCTGTTTTTTGCTGAAATGAGGCCCATTGCTTTTCTATGGCCGATTCAAATGGGCCGAACTTTCTGATGGCAATGCGGAAACTTTTTTCTCGCTGAGTCATCTGATACCCTCCTCGTAAAAAATAACATTGGGGTAGGGCGGACATTAATGTTGCCCTATGGATTGCCCGGTGAAAATTACAAGACAACGGCCAGCAGTTGTCCTGCCGTTTTTTTTCATTTCCCGGTTGCCGGAACGGTGACCGGAACAGCTCCGGTTTCGTTAGACCGGCGGGCCGCGTCGACCAGTATCATAGTGTTGATTACGTCCTCCACCGATGTGGGGAGGACGTCGGCACTGCCTTCCACAAAGCACTGCAAGCTGGACATTGTGCCGATAAAACCATCGGGGAACCAGCTCCCCTCGATAGAAAGGGTTTGCCACTGCGGTTCGGTGCCTTCTTCAAGGATGCAGTATTCAAACACATCGGGGACACCGGTCGGGTAGTTCATCAGCAAGCCCATTTTGGCCTTGATAGCCCCTTTAGTACCCTCCCATTTGATGAAGCTTTCCTGGTGGGTCAATCCAAACTGGTGGTTGTGGTTGGTGGAGATGGCGGCCCGGATAGTGGGGCCGTAGTCCAGAATGATGTTGCTGGCCGTGCTGTCGATATTGGTGGTAGCCGGATGGCGGGTGGTTTTGGCATATACACCCCCCGGTTCTCCCAAAAATGAACGAATCAGGTCCAGATAGTGAATGCTGTGGTAGGTAATTTCTACATATTCCACCTGCTCCAGAAATTTCCACAGATGCCAGGGTGTATAAACCGTTACCCGTACTTCCATATCGTGGACGGAGCCAATAGCCCCTTGTTCAATAAGACTGCGGGCGGCAATGACAAACGGGGCAAAGCGAAGCTGAAAATTGACAGCCGCGGTCAGGTTTTTCTGGCGGCAGATGGTGTAGATTCTCCGGGCCTGGGCCAGATTTTCTCCCATCGGTTTCTGAAAAAGCACCGCGGCATTATCAGGAAGCTGGGGCAGGATGTCGGGCAGAGCCGAGGCCGGGGTAGCGATGTCGAATACTGCGTTGGGGGGCGCTGAGGCAACGGCAGATTCCAGGGAATCAAAAACCTGGGGGATGTTGAAGGCGGCGGCAGTTTGGGCGGCTCTTTGCCGGTTAAGGTCGAAAATACCGACCACCGGAAAGCCGGCTTTTTTGTATGCCGGCAGGTGGGCGTCGTTTACAATACCACCTGCGCCTATCATAATGATAGGCCGGGGTACTTGGGGCAGTCTGGGGGTTGTTTGGATGGCTAACGCTGTCATAGCTTCACCTTTTTAAGTGTCAATCAAGCACCGGAAGAACGGACAACGAAACCGGGGACCTGACGACTGGCGCAGTGAACTTGCCACACCGCCAGCGTCTCAACTATCTTGTCAGGCAGTGGCCTCTTTGCGCTGAACCAGGTAAAGGTGCTGGCAGGCCAGGACAATTTCATCGTTTTGGTTGAAAACCTCCACCTGCTCTACCAGAAAGCCGTGGTCTGGTCTCTTGGGGTACTCCCGCTTCTCGGTGATAGTGGCCCGAACGCGGATGGTGTCGCCAATAAATACGGGGCGGATAAAACGTACCCGGTCGTAACCATACGAGAAAGCCGCCGGATTGATGTCGACCGCGGTCATGCCGATGGCAATGGTCAGGATGAGCGTTCCGTGCGCAATGCGGCGTTTGAACGGCTGGGTTTTCACCCATTCGGCGTCCATATGATGGGGGAAAAAATCCCCGCTTTGTCCGGCGTGGAGAACGATGTCGGTTTCGGTAATGGTGCGCCCCAACGTTTGGCGCGAAAAGCCGATTTCATAATCTTCAAAGTATATCGTCTTTATCTCCATTTTTTATCCCCATAGATTTTGAAATTTTAGCCGCACACTCTTGCAAGGCGTGCAGGATTTCTTTTTTGGCTGGAGCCGACTTGGCAAAGGTCAACGAGGCGACAGTCAGCGCGGCAGTCAAGCCAATTTTGGGATTGCCCACCAGCACCGACAGGTCATTGATACCCACGTGGGTTTCGCTTTCGGCATCCGAATAGCCTTTAGTCCGAATTTCTTCCAGCCGGACGAGGAAGGCCTCTTTTTCTGGCGGGGATAACCGCTGGTAGTCCTGGTCCAGCTCCAGAAATGCTTCCAGCTCTTCCTGGGCCAGATAGGCTAACAGCAGTCTCCCCGAAGCGGTATGCACCGCAGAAAATCGCCCCCCCACCTCCACGGACAGACAGATTTTTTCCGGACTCAGGGCCTGCTTGACCACCACCAACTGCCCGTGCCGCAGAACCCCCAGATGGCAGGACTCGCGCAGGGTAATGGCTAACTGCTCCATCGGGATGGTGGCCGCGTTCAGCAAATTCTGCAGAGGGGGGTTCAGATGGGCTAACTCGTATAGCTTCAGCGACAGGTAGTAGTTGCTGGAATGCGGTTCTCGCCGAATGTAGCCGCGCCATTCCAGGTAGTTCACCATCCGGTAGATTTCATTACTGCTTCTGCCCAAGTTATTGGCTAATTGGGTCAGTGATTGTGGGCGGGGAGACCGGGCCAATTCTTCCAGGATATCCAGCCCTTTTTCCAGGGCCGGCACTTTGTATTTGGATGGTACCGGTTTTTGGGCCGATTGAGACATTACCGCCTCCTCTTAGATTGTATTTTACACATAAAATAAATTTTTACAAGTAAAAGTCTGTTGTTTGAATTTGACAAGAAACCGGTTGTGTGATAATATGGATTTTGTATACGAAAATAAATTTTATATATAAATTTTTGTATTTATTCAGCAGTATCAAAGCTGTTTAACACCCACCAATTTTTTCTACCGAACAGCCACAAAAGAATTGTTACAACGGCGTCAAACCTCCAGCGACAGGAGCAACAGCAATGCAAGCCGCATTCTATCAGGGCAACCAGACCATCACCATCGGGACT
The DNA here is from genome assembly GCA_003694775.1 of Chloroflexota bacterium. Taxonomy (GTDB): domain Bacteria; phylum Chloroflexota; class Anaerolineae; order 4572-78; family J111; genus J111. The sequence goes on from RFJV01000588.1 coordinate 4,161, forward strand.
TGCCGGCCCATTGAACCCGGACCGGGAGAGGTCCAGCTAAAAGTTTCCCATGTAGGGATTTGCGGTACCGACCTGCACATCTATCACGGTATGATGGACCGGCGGGTGACATTTCCCCAGATTATGGGGCACGAAGCTTCCGGTACGGTTGCCGCACTGGGAGAGGGTGTCACCGGCTTTGCCGTTGGCGCCCCCGTGACGGTGATGCCGCTGGTTCCCTGCCGCAACTGCCCGGCCTGCGAGGCCGGGCACAGCCATATCTGCCACAATCTTAAGTTCCTCGGTATCGACACGCCCGGAGCATTTCAAAGCTACTGGACGGTTCCCGCCTACACCCTTCACCATCTGCCTCCAACGCTGTCTCTGGAATTCGGCGCAATGATTGAGCCGCTGGCCGTTGCCTGCCACGATGTCCGTATAGGGCAGGTGCAGGCGGGTGAGTACGTGGTAGTGCTGGGCGGCGGCCCAATTGGGTTGCTTATTGCCCTGGTGTCCCAGCATATCGGAGCACGCGTGCTGGTGTCGGAAATCAATCCATACCGGCTGAATCTGGCCCGGCAGTTGGGTCTGGATGCCGTTGACCCCCGCCAGACCGACCTGCCGGCTTACGTCGCCGACCAGACCGCCGGCGCCGGGGCGGATGTGGTGTTCGAAGTAACCGCCTCGCCCGTAGGCGCGGAAGTGATGACCCAACTGCCGCGGACACGTGGGCGCATTGTAGTGGTCGGTATTTTTGGTCAGCCTCCTCCTGTTGACCTGTTCCGCTTTTTCTGGCGAGAATTGCGGCTTTTTGGCGCCAGGGTATATGAGCACCAGGATTTTACTCAGGCCATTCAGTTAGCCGCCGCGGAAAGCATCCCCTTTAACCAGCTTATCACCGATATCCGTCCGCTTGACCAATTGGAAGCCAGCTTCAAACAAATGGAGAGCGGCGGAGAAGTGATGAAAATCTTACTGAAAGTATAACTGCACCCCAGAGGGTGAACAAAATTGTATTCACAGCTCGTTGTGGTGCTGTGAAAAAACTTAACCGCAGGAAAACCAATGTCCATTATTGATTTGTTCCGTCTGAATGGAAAAACAGCTCTGGTTACCGGCTGTAAGCGTGGAATTGGCAAAGCAATGGCTTTGGCGCTGGCCGAAGCCGGGGCCGATGTTGTGGGGGTCAGTGCTACCCTGGAACCATCCGGCAGTGCCGTTGAAAGAGAAATAACCGCCCTGGGTCGCCGTTTTACCGGCTACACCTGCGATTTTTCCGACCGCCGGGCCTTATACAGGTTCATTGAACAGCTCCGCACCGACTTTCCGGTTATCGACATCCTGGTAAACAATGCCGGGACCATTCTGCGTAAACCGGCGGCAGAGCACCCCGATGAATACTGGGACAAAGTGATTGAAGTCAACCTGAATGCCCAGTTTGTGCTGAGCCGGGAAGTCGGCAAAACAATGGTGGCCCGCGGTCGCGGTAAAATCATCTTTGTTGCCTCCCTGCTCACCTTTCAGGGCGGTATTACCGTGCCGGGATACGCGGCCAGCAAAGGCGGCATCGGTCAGCTGACCAAGGCCCTGTCCAATGAATGGGCCGGGCATGGAGTGCAGGTCAACGCCATTGCTCCCGGCTACATTCGCACGGATAATACCCAGGCTCTGCAGGATGACCCGGTGCGGTCAAAGGCTATTTTGGAGCGAATTCCTGCTGGCCGCTGGGGAGAACCGGATGATTTGAAAGGGGCGGTAGTTTTTCTGGCTTCTGCCGCCTCCGATTATGTCAGCGGTGAAATTTTAACGGTCGATGGCGGCTGGATGGGCCGGTAGTTATTACAGGGGGGAAACACCGCGTGGCTCGTACTGTAATCACCTTGAAGGGTATCACCTGGAACCACAGCCGTGGTTTTGTGCCGCTGGTTGCCACGGCCCAGCGGTTTTCGGAAATGTATCCCAACGTGAGAATCGTCTGGGAAGAGCGCTCCCTGCAGGAGTTTGCCGATTATCCCATCCAGAAGCTGGCCGACCGGTACGATTTGCTGGTTATCGACCATCCCTGGGCCGGTTTTGCCGCCAACAGCCGGGTACTGCTTCCTTTACAGGATTATCTGCCGGCAGATTACCTGGCCGACCAGGCCGAGAATTCGGTGGGAAAGTCGTTTGCAAGCTACAACTTCGATGGCTATCAATGCGCCCTGGCTATCGATGCCGCGACCCCCGTGGCCGCATACCGCCCGGATTTGTTAGCCAGAGCCGAAGTCGATGTCCCCCAAACCTGGGATGACCTGCTGAACCTGGCAAAAAAGGGATGGGTTGCATTGCCGGGTATTCCTCTGGATACCCTGATGAATTTCTATATGCTCTGCTCTACCTACGGTGAAGGCCCATTTGATGAAAATGACGAATGGGTGGTCTCTACCGCAGTCGGAGTCCAGGTGCTGGACCAGCTCCGCGAGCTGGTTTCATATTGTACACCGGAAATCTATCACTGGAACCCCATCGCCGTATACGAGGCTCTTTCCAGCCGCAACGACCTGGCTTACTGCCCCTTTGCCTACGGCTACTCCAACTACGCCCGGCCCGGCTACGCCCCGAATCAGTTGGTGTTTGATGATATGGTGTCCGTTGGTGAATACGGACCCTGCAGAACAACGCTCGGTGGAACGGGGCTGGCAATCTCTTCAACCTGCCAACATCTTTACACCGCCCTGAAATACGTCCAGTACACCGCCAGCCCCGAATGTCAGCGTACCCTCTTTTTTGAAAGCGGTGGACAGCCCGGCCACCGGACGGCCTGGCTGGACGATACCGTCAACCAGCGTTCCAACAACTTCTTCATCAATACCCTCCCCGCTCTCGACCGCGCTTACCTGCGTCCCCGCTATCCCAATTACCTCTACTTTCAGGATAACGCCGGTGTTTTGGTGCAAGATTATCTTCTGCACGGCGGAGACCCCAAGGCCGTGTTAAAAGCACTGGAAAAGCTGTACCGGGAATCCAGGGCCAATTAACGCAGGAGCAAACCAATGACCACCCCCTGGGAACTTTTCAAAAAAACGGCCCGGCTGGAAAAAACCGACCCCGTCCCGATTGCCTTCATTGTGGATAGCCCCTGGCTTCCGGGCTATGCCGGTATCGACACCCTGGATTTCTATCTGCACCCCAATCTCTGGTTTGACACCTACCGCAGTTTGCTGGACCGCTGGCCGGAGGTCACCTGGGTGCCGGGTTTCTGGGCGGAATACGGCATGGTCATTGAGCCATCGGCTTACGGAGTGCGGGTATTTTTTCACCAGGACCGGCCCCCCTCCCTGGAAGCCATCGTCACCGACCCGGCTTACTGGGCCGACGCGCCTGTCCCGGATGTCACAGAAGCCGGTTTTATGCCGCTGGCCCTTCGTCTGTACCGGTACGCCGAAGAACGCTTGCAGGCTGAAGGGTTGGGCATCAAGATGGTGGTTTCCCGCGGCCCAATTGTTACCGCCTGCTGGGTGATGGGAGTCTCCAACTTTATGACCGGCCTTATCACGCATCCCAAAGAGATTCACCGGTTTCTGGACAACCTTACCACCATGATTATCCGCTGGCTGTATGCCCAGATGGATGTTCTGCGCCAGCCAGAAGGTTTTATGCTGATGGACGACCTGGTGGGAATGGTGTCGGTGGAGCATTACCACGAGTTTGTGGAACCCTACCTGCGCCGTATTTTTGATGAGTTTGAAGGGATGGTGCGGATTTATCACAACGACATGCGCTGTCCTCATCTGAATGCCGTACTGGCCGATGCAAATTTTGATGTTTACCAGTTTTCCTATGAAGCCGACATCCTGGAAGCGCGGGCACAAATGGGTCACCGGGTTGCCCTGATGGGCAATATCCCGCCAATGCAGGTGCTGGCCCGCGAAACGCCGGAGGTAATTTACCGGGTCACCCAAATGTATCTGGACAAAGTAGCCCCCGGTGGCGGTTTTATCCTTTCCCTGGGCGGTGGAATTTCTACCGGCACCCCGGCAGAAAATGTTGAGGCAATGGTGCAGGCCTGGCGAGACTGGAAGCTGTCCGACGCCGACCCTAACCGCGAAACCGACCCCCACATCCTCAAATACTTCAACTACTCCGAGTCTTCTTCGTCGCCGGATTCTGCCCGGCAGGGCCGCCGCAGTCGTCGCCCCAACCGGCGGAACAGAATAGAGCACCGGTAGCAGGAGGTAGCCAGACAGATGAAGCCATTGGATGGACTGCTTGTTCTCGATTTCAGCCAGTTTTTGGCCGGCCCTTCGGCGGCCCTGCGCCTGGCAGACCTGGGAGCGCGGGTCATCAAAATAGAACGGCCCGGCATTGGCGATTTGAGCCGCCAGTTAACCAACGGCGACCTGATGCTCGACGGTGACAGCGTTTTGTTCCATACCATCAACCGCAACAAGGAAAGCTTTACCGCCAATCTCAAGGACCCGGATGACCTGGCACGGGTGAAGGCCCTTATCCGGCAGGCGGATGTGATGATTGAAAACTTCCGCCCCGGTGTCATGGAACGGTTAGGGCTGGACTACGCTTCGGTTGAAGAGCTGAACCCGCGGCTGGTCTATGGACGGGTAACCGGCTACGGGGCAGAAGGCCCCTGGCGCGACAAGCCCGGACAGGACTTGCTGGTGCAGGCCATCTCCGGGATGACCTGGCTCAACGGCAATGCCGACATGCCGCCCACTCCGTTTGGACAGTCGGTGGTGGACCTGTTTGCCGGGGCGCATCTGGTGCAGGGAATCCTGGCCTGTCTGGTGCGCCGGGGAACTACCGGTAAAGGCGGGCTGGTGGAGGTCAGCCTGATAGAATCCGCAATGGATGTGCAGTTTGAAGTGTTTACCACCTTTTTGAATGATGGCGGACAGCTGCCCCGGCGCAGTGCAGTCAACAATGCCAACGCCTATCTGGCCGCCCCCTACGGAATTTACCCCACTGCCGACGGATACATTGCTCTGGCAATGGCCTCTATCCCCCGGCTGGGAGAACTGCTCGATTGCCCTGCCCTCCTGGCGTACACCGACCCCAAAAGCTGGTTCAGCCATCGCGATGAAATCAAGCGTATTCTGGTTGACCACCTGCAAACGCGTCCCACTGCCGAATGGCTGAGCATTCTTGAGCCGGCAGACATCTGGTGTGCGGAGGTGTTTAACTGGCATCAGCTCACCGCCCACGAGGGCTTTCAGGTATTGAAAATGGTTCAAACCGTTGGCCGAAGCAGTGATATTAAAATGGAAACAACCCGCTGTCCGATACGGATTGATGGACAGATTCTGGTATCGCCCAAAGGTGCACCCCGTCTGGGGGAGGATACGGAGAAACTGGCGGCAGAATTTCACTTGTAGCCGAAGCATATATCGCGGGGCAAAAAAACATCAATGGTATCTTCCCCGCGTGGAGGATTGTTTTCACTCTCGTACTTTCTTTCGTTTTTCAAGGAGACCCGCCGTGAGCCAGCATCCAGATTTTGAAAACCGATTTAAACGAGCCGTCCTTCGCCTGGGAGAACCGGATAGAGTCCCCCTGGGAGATGTGACGATTGATATTACCCACAAACAAAAATTTTTGGGCCGTCCCCTTCGTACCCCGGAAGATGAGGTTGAATTCTGGGTTAAAGCCGGTTTCGATTACGTGGTTGCCGAGGTTGGCCTGCAAACCAGCACGGCTATTCAGGGGGCCAAGGTGAATGTCGAAGCACAGTATGCCCTGTTCGACTACGGCGAAACCGAACGGGCCTGGGTAGAGGAAAACAAAACCCTAATCCGGGACGAAGCCGATTTTGAGGCTTTTCCCTGGCCCAACCCCGACCAGCTCGATTACAGCAAATTCGAAGCCTACAGCCGTCTTGTCCCACCGGGAATGAAGATTATGGGCGCGCTGGGAAAAATCTTCAACTCGGTCTGGTGGCTGATGGGCTTTCAGCATTTTGCCGAATGTCTTACCGAAAACCCGGCTCTGGTCGAGAAAATGTTCCATAAAGTCGCCGAAATTCAGCTTCGGGTTTTGGACAGAATTCTGGAGTTCGACGCGGTCGGTGCGGTCACTCACGCAGACGACATCGCCTATTCCGAGGCCCTGATGATTAGCCCCGACCACCTGCGCCGGTATGTCTTTCCCTGGTTCAAGGAGGTGGCTCACCGTATCCACGCCAAAGGCAAAATTGCCATTTTTCACAGCGACGGCAAGCTGGACCAGGTGATGCCCGACCTGATTGCCTGCGGATTCGATGCCATTCATCCCTTTGAGCCAAAGGCAATGGACATCGTCGCCAACAAACGGATGTACGGCGACAAAATCGGCATCATCGGCAATATTGATTTGGGGTACACCCTTACCCGCGGCACCCCAGAAGAAGTGATGGCCGAATGCCGGCAGAGAATCAATGAACTGGGACCGGGCGGCGGATACTGCCTGGCAAGCAGTAACTCAATTCCCGAATATGTACCGTACGAAAATTTCCTGGCCTTGCTCAAGTCTGTCCACGAGTACGGGCACTACCCGCTTGCCGGAGCCGCCCAGCCGGCAGAAGAGGTAGCCCCCGTAGAAGTCAGAACAGAAGAGGATGCTCACACATCGCCAGCTCTGGAAATTGACGATTCGGTACTGGGGCAGTTGATGGAAGCGGTTCTTTCCGGCAACGCCTCCAACGCCGGCAAGCTGACTGCGGAGGCGCTGGAGAGCGGCATTGAGCCGCAGATTATCTTCAATCAAGCCCTTATCCCGGCCATGACCGAGGTGGGGCGGCTGATGGAAACCGGCGAATACTTTATCCCGCAAGTTCTGCAGTCGGCCAAGGCGATGAGCGCGGCGGTAGAGCTGATAAAACCGCTCATTCTGGCCTCTGGTCGGGTAGAGCGGGTTGGTAAAGTGGTGCTGGGAACGGTGCAGGGCGACCTGCACGATATTGGCAAGAATCTGGTCGGTATGATGCTGGAAGGACGGGGATTTGAGGTGATAGACCTGGGCGTCAACGTCCCGCCGCAAAAGTTCATTGAAGCTGTGCAGGCAAACCAGGCCGACATTGTGGCCCTCTCGGCCCTGCTGACAACCACCATGCTGAACATGAAAGCCGTCATTGAGGCCCTGAAAGAAGCAGGATTACGGGAACGGGTCAAGGTGATGGTCGGTGGTGCGCCGGTCGATGCTCGATTTGCTGACGAAGTCGGTGCCGATGGGTTCGCCCTGAATGCCGCGGCCGGGGCATCACTGGCGCTGAAGCTGGTCGGCCGGTGAGCCGGGAACCCATTAACAATAGAATATATCTGCGGTAGAATCTTAAATTTTTCGGCAAACAGTTTTCTACCCCCTTGACATACCGGTAAATTCAGTATATTCTGTAATGTATAATGTGAAATGTTAGATTACAGATGGGGGGTAGAAAATCGTATGAATGATGAGCTGTTTATCGACAAGCGGGACCTGACAGAGCAGGCATACGAACTGTTAAAAACCTATATCCTGACCCGAAAATTTCACCCCAATGAGAAGCTGTCAATTGACCGATTGGCTAAACTGCTGGGGGTCAGCAGAACACCGGCAAAAGATGCGGTCAACCGTCTGGCCGCCGATGGTCTGATTACGGTTGAACCGCGGGTAGGGTCGTTTGTTACCCCCATAACGGCCAAAGACATTCAGGAAATATTCGACCTGCGTTTGCTGTACGAACTTTATGCCGCAGAGAAAGGATTTGAAAACGTCACCCAGACCGAAATTTCCGAAATGGAGCAGATTGTTGCCCAAATGGCGAGCTGTATAGAAGGCAACCGTTATCGCCGGGAGGAGCATGCCCGTTTCATTGAGCTGGACCATCGTTTGCACCGCTTTATTATTGATTCACCCCAGAACAGCCGGTTAACACGTACCTATGATGGGCTTGGCATTCATCTGAACATTGCCAGAGTTTACTATGTAAAAGAACTGCAGAACGCAGCGCAGGGGCAAGAGGAACACGAGGCAATTGTTCAGGCATATCGCCAGCATGATTTAGAAGCATTAAAGACTGTGCTGAAACAGCATATTACCGGTGTCCGCGACCTGGTGCTCCAGTGTGTGGAATCGGCTGGAGGGGTCTTGTAAAAGCGGTTATTGTATCAGGAAAGGGGGTGAGAACAGCAAACTCAACGTAGAGTCAACCAAACAATGACCGGTTTAAGCAATGAAGCATCAAGAGAAAAGGAGAAGAAATAAATGTATAAAAAAGTGTTGCTTACTATTACTGTATTGGTTTTGCTTGGGCTGGCGGTAGCTTGCGGGGCACAACCCCAGCCAACGGCAGACACCGGCGAACTTTCTGCCGCCCAAACTGCCGCGGCCGAGGCCGAAGCCAAGCTGGCCGAAGCTCAGTCCGCCGCCGCCACCGCT
>RFJV01000589.1 GCA_003694775.1 Chloroflexota bacterium
ATCCACCAAAACATCTGATACACTGTGGTGGGAAAATTTTTGCAGTCCGGCATGGCGGTGCAGGTCGGCAAGGCCAGCCGGAGAAGGGGAAGGAGATGTTTACAATTCTTTTTCAGGCCCGCGCCTGGGGAGTTGGGCGCGGGAAAAAACTTTTTTACTTTCTTTTAGTTGCCTTATTTATTTTCATCCCATCTGAAACCCTCTCTGCCCAAACCCCCGAACCACGGGTATTTCTCCCCCTCATTGTCAAGCCGGACCCCGGCGCCGCGCCTCCTGTGGCTGGCGAATGGCCCCAGGTTCAGCGCGACCCCCAACATACAGGCTTCACGCCGGAAATCCTGGGGACAAATTTCAACGTGGCCTGGGCACACGCCTTTCAGCCGGATAAAGTGTACCCGCAGGTCCAGCCGATTGTGTACGACAGCAAAGTCTTTGTGGGCACGGAAGGCGGCAAGATGGTTGCCTTCCACGCCGCAAACGGCAACATCGCCTGGACGTTTACGGCCGGTGGCCCCATTCTTGCCAGTGCCGCGGCCGGCGACGGCAAGGTCTACTTTGCGGCGATGGATGGTGCGGTCTACGCGGTGAATGCCGCTTCCGGGGCGCAGGTCTGGAAGACTTCGCTCAGCCGGAAAGGGTTCTCCACCGCGCCGGTTCTGCTGACCGGCATGCTCCTGCTCGGCGGTCGGGACGGAAACTTCTACGCCCTCAACACCGCCGATGGCTCAGTGCGCTGGCAGTACCGCGTCCCGGCGCCGGTTCTGCAGACCGCGGCCTGGGACGGCGGGCGGGTCTACTTTGGGGCGATGGATATGCGGGTCTACGCCCTCAACACCGCGGACGGCTCGCTGGCCTGGCAAAGCGCCAAAATTCCGGGGATGGCCTTTAAGGATTACTGGCCGGTGGTGTACCAGGGCAAAGTCTTTGTCCGGGCAATGGCAATGGGTGAGCTGGGCGTCCCTCCCGGCACAAACCCCGCCGACACCGGCGCCCAGCAAGCCGCGCTGAACGGCTACGACAGCAACCCGTCGGCGTACGAGGTCAGTCTGGCCGTGCTGGACGCGGCCACGGGACAGGCCGCGCCGATGGTCATCCACTACCACGGACAGACGATGAACGGCGCCACCGCGCCGCCCTGCGTGGACCGGGATGGCTACCTGGTGATGCCCGCGCCTCGTGCCCCCAGGGAGTATCTCAGCGGCTGGGGCCGGCTGGACGTGAGCCGGCGGATGCTGGTCGACCTGCTGGAAGATACCGGCCCACCCCCGCCCGATTACACCCCCGGCTACGGCAACCCGGACGAAAATATGAGCCTGACCTGCACCGGCAATCTGATTCTGGCGATGCACACCCAGGAATTCAACGCTAACTTCACCGGCGCGTTCAACCTGGACACCCGCCGCTGGACGCTTATTCCCGCCGGACATGCCACCCAGCAGATGAGCACCAACACCCAGGGCGGCGGCAGTAATCCGGCCTCGGTTGCCGGAGGAATGGTCTTTCACATCAGCCTGCACAATCTGATTGCCCGGACAACACAGTAACCGGGAAGGAACTCACTATGAACCGATATTGTACGCACCAACGATTTCTGGTCATCATTTTTGCCCTGGGCCTGACCCTCCTGCTGAATACCGTTGCGCTGGCCCAGGGGCCAACACTCGACCCAACGCAGTGGCAGAACACGGCGACCGGCATGCAGGCCAGCCCGTTCGGTTTTGTGGCCGGGCTGGGGATGAGCGTCAACGTCAATTCCTGGCCGGCGCTTTACCTGCGCGGGGGCGCGGCGGATGGCGGCTGGGGCAAGCTGGCCGGGCCTACCGGCATCGAGCTGGGGCAAATCCAAATCCCCGGCGCGTCGACCATCAGCCGGCAAAGCCAGTCGGTGGACTGGGCGCACAACGAGCTGACCTTCAGCCTGGGCGGGTCAGGCCAGCTCAAGCTGTGGGTCAGCCGGCTGACCCCGGCGGTGCTGGTGCAAAGTACCGCCAGCACCCTGCGCCTGCTGACCGGCAATGTGTCCGGCAGTACCTTCGACGGTACTACCGTCTTTGCCCGCTCCGCCGGCCCGTCCTATCCCCGCTACGTGGCCTATTCCAGCGGCGGAACGGTCCAGGTGCGCACCCTCAGCAGTACCGCGCTCAACCTGCCGGCGCTGGACGGCAACTGGCTTCTGCTGTGGTACGGCAACAACAGCCACTTTGTGGATACCAAAGTCCCGCTGACCTACTCCGGCTGGGATTTTGACGGCGCCGGCGGCCCGCCCCACACCGACGCTTACCAGGCCGACGCGCCGGTGCTGGTGCGCCTTGAAAACAGGCCGACCAGCATCCGGCAGGCACCGGCCGGCGGCGTGGAGCTGACCTTCAGCGCGGGGGCGGGGTATGTCAGCCTCCTGCCCCTGCTGGGCCGGGACCATCCCCCTGCGGCCACCACCGAAAGCTGGGCGCAGGGACTGCCCGCAGACGTGCGGCAGAAGGCGCAGTGGTGGGCCAGCCGTCTGTGCGACTACCCGCTCACCGCCGCAGAATCTTACAGCTACGCCCCCGCCACCGACACCGCCATCATCACCGAACAGTTCACGTTTTTGCCGACCTGCACCGGCGGTACATCCCTGGCGCCCGTCCCGCCGATGCTGGCGATTGCCAGCGATGTCATCGGAGTGACATTTTCCGGCCCGGTGGTGGACGGCAACCTGCCCACGGAATTCGGCCCGACCCGCGGCCTGGAGAATACCACCGCCTACACCTGGCAGATTTCCGGCCTGGCCGCGTATGCCAACGGTGTGCGTCGGACCGGCGCGGGTCAGCCGCCGGCAGAACTGACCGCGGAACTGGAAACGCAGGTGCAGGCACTGGTCGGCAGTGGGCACTTCATACCCTGGGTGTTCATCGACCACGTACCGGTGGGCATCAGCCGGGGGGCGCTGTACTGGGCCAATCCGGGCGATGTTATCTACCTGCTGGTTGAAACTGCCGACGCCCTGTCCGCCGGACCGCAGAAGACTGCGCTGGTCAATTATATCCGCAGTGAGCGGAACGCCTACCCGCCGGAAGACCAGTATGACCTGCCGTTTGACGTTGGAACCCGGCGGCAGGGCTTTACTTACTACGGTTCCGGCTGGGATTGGGCCTGGGCGCCGGAACAACAGCCGGAAGCGCACCTGTCGGAGGTGCCGCTGTTCAACTTTTACGCCCTGGCCCGCTACCACACCCTGACCGGCGACGCCCTGCCGGCAGGTCTGCTGGACAAGGCCAAAACCGTGCTCGACCGGGATATGCGGGAGCAGGACTGGGCCACGGCCTACTGGTTTTTGGGGCACGAAAAGCACCGGGTGGCGGTCATCGGGGCCAACCGGTATTTTGCCGGGCTGGTGGGGGTCATCCGGCTGGCGCAGACCGCGGGCGACACCTCCACGGAGCAGTTGGGGCGCGCCCTGCTGGCTAAGGCCGCGGTTCTGCGGCTGGGGCTGGCTCACTACCCGCGCTATCTCTACGCCGCGGGACTGGTCAACCTGCCGCCGGAGCCGGACTGGCAGGTCCGCCACACCGACGGGCAGTGGCACGGCTACATCTTCAATTACAACTGGCAAGGGGCCAACGACGACGCCCGGCAGGTGGTCGTTCTGAACCAGCACGAAGTCTACCTGACCGACCATTCCGGCTACATGCGCGGCAGGTGGAATGACACCGAATTTAGCTACCTGACCTCACCGTACCTGGTGGCCTACCGGGATATGACG
>RFJV01000590.1 GCA_003694775.1 Chloroflexota bacterium
CTTGCCACTTTGCTACCTTGCCCCCATCCCCCACACCAGATAAATATAAATCGGTGTCAGCACCGCCAGAATCAGGTTGAGCGGCAACCCCACCTTAACGAAGTCGATAAACTTGTAGCCCCCCGGTCCAAACACCATGGCGTTAGTCTGATAGCCCACCGGAGAATAAAAACTGCTGGAAGCGGCAAACATTATCGCCAGGATAAACACTTTGGGCGGCAGTCCCAGGGCACTGGCTGTCTCGATACCAACCGGCACAAGCATCACTACCGCGGCATTGTTGGAGATAACCCCGGTCAGCACCATGGTAATAAAATAGAAAATCCCCAAAACAGCCACCGGCGGAAGCACCGACGCCGACTGCGCGGCCAGTTCGGCCAGCAGATGCGCGCCGCCGCTTCGTTCCAGCACCAGCCCCAGCGGAATAACGCCCGCCAGCAGAAAAATCACGTCCCAGCGAATCGATTCGTGCAGTTCTGTGACCTGCAGACAGCCGGTCAAGACCAGCAGAACGCAGGCGGCAACAGCGGCCACCAGAATGGGCACCCCCAGCGCAGCCGCCAGTATCATCAGACCGACAATCGCCAGCACGGTGGGAATTTTTTCCGTCCGGTATACCTCCGGCTGGACTTCCTCGGTAACGATAAAACCGGGATTCCGCTTGATTTCTTCCAGGGCAAATTTGGCCCCTCGCAGAAGCAGGGTGTCGCCAAAATGGAGCGGAACATCGCCCAACCGTTCCCGGATTAATTCACCATGTTTGCGAATGGCAATGACGGTGCAGTAGTAATGCCGGTGAAAATTGGTGCTCTTGAGCGTTCCGCCTATCAGCTCGGAGTTGGGGCCAATGATAACTTCCATCAGCCCTCGTTTTTCCGTATCCAGGTAGTTGGGACCAAAGCGCAGTTCCGGCTCAATTGCCAGCCCTTCAATATCCTTGATTTTGAGCAGTTGTTCGGTATTGGCTTTAACAAACAGAATATCGCCGGCTTGCAGAACGTTGTTTGCCAGCGGGTGTCCCAGCTTGCGCCCGTTGCGCAGGATTTCCAGCACGTGAATATCGAAGTCGGTACGGAAGCGGCTTTCGGCCAGGGTAGTGCCCACCAGCGGCGACCCCTCCAAAATAACCACCTCCGACAGGTATTCCTTAACCCGGTATGTCTCTTCAAATCGCGTTCCGGCTGGTCGAACCGGGAGGAGTTTATAGCCAAAAAACAGCAGATACCCCGCCCCGGTAAGAAAAATCAGCAGACCGATGGGGGCAAACTCAAACATTCCAAACGCCCCAATACCGGCCTGGTCGGCCAGGGCGCTGGCTAACACGTTGGTCGACGTGCCGATAAGGGTGATGACTCCGGCCAACTGGGAAAAATAGGACAGGGGAATCAGCAGTTTGGAGGGGGCAATCCGCCGTTTGCGGGCCATCGTAATAACCGTGGGAATGAGAATGGCTACGGCCGCGGTGTTGTTGATAAAGGCAGAAATTCCGCCCACCACCCCCATAATGGCGACCAGCAACCGGCGCTCGCTTCGACGGGCAAAGAGAACCATTCGCCGGGCCAGCAGGTTGACCGCGCCGGTCCGGCTGATAGCCCCACTGATAATAAACATCGCCAGGACGGTAATGGTGGCCGGATTGCTGAAGCCCGAAATGGCTTCTTCCGGCGATACCCCAAAGTACGGCCCCACCACCAAAACAACCGCCATCACGCTGAAGGCAATAAAATCTATTGGAAACAGGTCAAGGGCAAACGCCACCAGCGTAATGAACAGCAGAGCAAATGCCAGGGCAATTTCCAGGGTCATACGTTAAAAGACTCCAGTCGTTGGGGGCAGTACCGTGGCGATATGATACCGTGTTTCAATCGTTGCGGCAACCCGATGAATCATTCAATTGATAACTGCGGGCAGAAAATTGATGCCGGCCATCCCGTCCGGAAGCCATTCCTGGTTCAAAAAAGCAATCTGCCGGTTGGAGCCGGTGGTAAAAAAGCGGTAGCGGTTCTCCGGCGCGGCAGGACTGCCGGTCTGTTCCTGTGGGAACAGGCTCGAACGCACCCGCTGAACCTGCCGGGCCACCGCGTCTGCCGGGTCGACCAGCGTGACCTGCGGCCCCACCATCTGCCGGATGACCGGCGCCAGCAGGGGATAGTGGGTACAGCCCAGCACAATCTGGTCGGCGCCGGCGGTGAGCATCGGCAAAAGGTAGCGGTTCAGCAGATTCAGGGTGTCCGGATGGTCCAGGCGTCCGGCCTCAATCTGCTCCACCAGTCCGGTGCCAACCTGTACATGCACCTGTACCCCGTTGGCATAGCGACGGGTGGTGTTCTGGAAAAGTTCTCCCTGCACCGTGCCTGCGGTCGCCAGCACGCCGATGTGGCCGGTTTTGGACGCCTGGGCCGCGGGTTTGACCGCCGGCTCCATCCCCACAAACGGCACGTCGAACATCTGGCGCAGGGTTTTCAGAGCCGCGGCGCTGGCCGTATTGCAGGCCACCACAATGGGCGCGCAGTGGTGCCGGAGCAGAAAGCGGCTCACAGCCACCGAACGTTCTACCACTTCCGCCGGGGGACGGTCGCCATAGGGGCAGTAGGCGCTGTCGGCCACGTAAACCGTGGGGATATGCGGCAACAGCCGCGCCACCGCCCGCCACACCGACAGGCCGCCAATACCGGAGTCGAAGAAGCCGATGGGGGGAAGGTCGGTCATTGCACCAGCAATCCCTGGGCCAGCACGTCAAAATGGTCTACCACCCCCTCCGGCAGGATGACTTCCAGCTCAAAGGGGGTAATCGCCCCGGCCTTCAGCACCGACACGGCCAGGTCTGCCTGCCGCTGGGCCAGCATCCGTCCGGCCTCATCGTATACCACGGCCACCAGGCGGATAGATTCCGCGTCGGAGGCGCCGGTATTGCGGAGCTGTCCGGTAATCCGGTAGAGGTTGAACCCTTCCGGCCCGCCGTGCAGGTCAACCGGCTGGAGGTCAAAATAATAGCGGGTGTTGGGCGAAAGGGGGATGCCGGACACCGCGGTGACCGTGTACTGGGCAAACTGGTCGGGCGGGTTGTCGAACTGGAGGGCAAAGGGAACGGCCTGGTCGGGCAGGACCACATCCAGTTGGGGGAAGGTCGCGGCCCGGTCCAGCACAATGCCGCCGGCGTCAAACAGGGAAGCCTCTATGACGACCTGCGTCAGCGCCGTGGCGCCGGGATTGCGGACCTCTCCCAGCCCCCACAGTGCGCCTTGCGGCGTGCGGACAAAATTCAGGGCATCGATGAACAGCGGCGGCGGGGTTGGGGTAGGCGTCGGCGGGGTGTCGGGATTGGCCTGCGGCGGCGGAATCACCAGCTCCTGACCAATTTGCAGGAGCCGCGGGTCAACAATACCGTTGACCTCCTGAATCAGCTCCGGCGGGCGGTCAAACTGAATGGCAATCTTCAGCAGGGTGTCGCCCGGCTGGATAACGTAGATAATGGGGGTGGGGGTAATGGTCGGCGTGGGCGAGGCCATCGGTGTGACCGGCCTGGGCGTGGCCGTAGGCCGCGGGGTATGGGTCGCGGTCGGCGGCGGGGGCGTAGGGGTAAACTCCTCTGCCGCCACCTCTGGCGTAGGCGAAGGGGCTGGACTGCACGCTATCAGGGCCGCGGTCAGGCCCACCAGAATTATCAGTCTGCGGGTCATAAATCCTCCAACTGCATCGGGAGGGATTATACCACAGCCCCGGACGGACAGAAATTGTGGGATGTGGGATGCTGCTCTGCTGTGTGCTGTTCTGCTGACCTGCACCCCTTGTTTAACAAACGGATTTGATAGTTATGCAAAGTTCTGGTAAAATGGGGGTAGCTAATTCCCCCGATTATTCCGGGCGAATTGACAAAAAAACCAGCCGCAGAACCCGCTTGTCTCATCTCGAAACTTGAATTCTGAAGCAGGTACTCTTGTCCCATCAGCTATTGTGCCTTTGGTATGTGAGGAGACCCGTTATGGAAGCAAAAATCCAGGCCTTTCTGAAATTCCTGGAAGTAGATAAGGGCTATACGGCGAATACCATCGCCGCATACCAGAACGACCTGAACCAGTTTTTCCAGTATCTTCAGTCCGAAGACGCGGAAAACGGCATCACTGCCTGGAGCGATGTCAGCCGGAAAGTCATTACAGCGTATGTTCAGCGTTTAAAGGACAGTGGGGATTATGTCTCTTCTACAATTGCCCGTAAAGTAGCCGCGCTCAAGTCGTTCTTTCACTTTCTGGTGGCCGAAGGAGAAATCAGGGAGGACCCCACCATTGCCCTGGATTCACCCAAAGTAAAAAAGCGACTGCCAAAGGCGATTTCTCCGGAAGAGATTGAGCGTCTGCTTGAGGCTCCCGCCTCGGAGAGCGGCCCCAAAGGCCAGCGAGACTCGGCCCTGCTGGCAGTGCTGTACGCCTCCGGGATGCGCGTCACCGAGCTGGTTTCGCTGGATATATCGGATGTCAAGATAGACGAGGCCGGTAGATATTCGGTTCGGGTACGGAGCAAGAAAAACAACTCCAAAGACCGGGTCATTCCTCTGGACCCGTCGGCGGCTCAGGTATTGAAGGAGTACATTGAAAAAGGCCGCGAACAGCTTCTGGTTGACCCCAACACCGAGGCCCTGTTCCTGAACAACCGCGGGCGTCGCCTGACTCGTCAGGGGCTGTGGCTGATTATTAAGCACTATGTTGAGGCCGTCGGCATTTCTACCGAGGTGACGCCCCACACCCTGCGCCATTCCTTTGCCGCCCACAAGCTGAGCCAGGGCAAATCTTTGCAGGACATCCAGAAACTGCTTGGTCATGCCAATATCTCCACCACCCAAATTTACGCCCACCTGGCCCAGGAGAAGAAGAAAGGCTCCCACTAGTTTTGGCGAAGCAGGGGGGCCGCGGTAGACCCTCCAATAACCCGATAATGCAGGGTGGTTGTTCCATCTCTGCATTTTTATTTTCTAGCCATCAATAAGGGGAATAACAATGACCGTTCAAACCCGAGACTTTTTCAGCTTTTCCGACATTCAGCAGGCTGCGGACTATATCCGGGCGCACACCAGTCACCAGCCTGAAATTGGGCTGATTTTAGGCTCCGGCCTCAGTCCTCTGGCAGAAGAAATAGACCACGCCGACCGGATTCCTTACCGGAATATTCCCCATTTTCCGGTATCGGGGGTAGAAGGACACGCCGGTATGCTGGTCATTGGACACCTTGCCGGCCAACCCGTGCTGGTGATGCAGGGCCGCACCCATTTTTACGAGGGCTACACCGTCCAGCACATTACCCTGCCGGTGCGGGTCATGCAGGCGTTGGGCGTCAAAACCCTGGTGGTGACCAATGCCGCCGGCGGTATCAACCCCAACTTCCAGGCCGGCGACCTGATGCTGATTGTGGACCACATCAATATGCTGGGGTTTGGCGGGGCAAATCCCCTGCGCGGCCCCAACCTGTCGGAGTTTGGACCGCGCTTTCCCAGCATGACCCACCCCTACGACCGGCAGTTGCGGGACCTGGCCAAACAGGCCGCCGACCGGCTGAACATCCCTCTGCGAGAGGGGGTATACGCCTGTCTCGCCGGCCCCTCGTTTGAAACGCCGGCAGAAATTCGCTTCCTCAGAACCATCGGCGCCGACGCGGTGGGCATGTCTACCGTGCCGGAAGTGATTGTTGCCAATCACGGCGGAATGCGGGTATTGGGGGTCAGCAGTATTACCAATGTAGCCGTTGCCTCCCTGGATAGCGAAAGGGAAACTACCCACCAGGAAGTCCTGGAAACCGGCAAACTGATTGTCCCCCGGCTGATGGCGCTTCTCAAGGAGGTGCTGGCGGCGATGGCGTAACCAACCGGGGCATATTTGCCACTATTTCCGCCTGTTTGTATACTCTGAACCGGTTGCATCGACCGGCCTGCGCCCAGGCCCATCACAACGTGAAGGATTCAACTTAACGGTATGCTGGAATTTCTCAGGCCAATTATTCTGTTCGACACCTGGCTTTACGTGGGGCTGGGAATTATCGCCCTGTTTTTTGTGCGTTTAATGTGGCTGGCGCGCAAGGATATGCAGCGCGCCATTTTTACCCTGGAACGGGAAAGTGCCAGCCGCCGAATGAGCCGGGCATTTATTGGCCTGACCATCGTCCTGGCCATGGCGCTGGGAGTATACTATCTGAGCCTGACCGCCCCCACCATCGTTCCGCCACCACCAGCAACACCAACCCCCACCCCCATCATCGCCTTGCCGCCAACACCAACCCCCATACCAACCCCAACGCCGGTTCTGCCAACCCCCGCGCCGGTAAAAGAAACCTTACCGGAGCCACCCCCAAACACGGCCCAACCGGATGAAATGGCCTCCGCGCCGGAACC
>RFJV01000104.1 GCA_003694775.1 Chloroflexota bacterium
ATCCCTATGCCGGGCCCATTTTCTGGGGCATAGGGATGCCCCAGCTACCATGATGCTGTAGGCGGATATCCTATTTGCCCCCAAATTGAAACGCACCCTCCTGATTGGGGTGCGTTTCAAATTTTTGCCTGTCCCGGCAGAGACGGGGACGGATTGTTCCGGCCAGGCCGTCCGCGAATACAACACGAACCCCCTACCGGGGACAGGTTCACGAATGGATTGTCTTCCCTGAAAATAACGTTTCGGTAGGGGCGGGTCTTTGGACCCGCCCCTACCGGGCGACCACAGGGGGTGGCCCCTCCAGGCCGTCCATCCCTCTGGCGGGGACAGGTTTGCCGGGTAAAAAAATCTTAACAGAAAGTTTACCTTACCTTAATGTGCGCTTAACTCGCGGATAAAGGTTTGTCCCTAAAATAGCAGGTGTAATGACCAGGAAAGGAGGTTCAAATGATGGTAGAAACATCCGGTACGTTAGAACTGAAAATAGCCAGACTCCAGCACCGGCTGGCAGTTCTGGAGGAACATCAGCGGATGAGCCGGCCCTATCCGGCCTACCAGGCCAGATTGGCCCGGGAGATTTTCCGTCTCCGCCAGGAACTGGCCTGGCTCACCAGCCGGCGAAACCATCCGGAAATAGCGACCTGCCCACTGGCGGCATAATCAACAAGGAGGCAAAAAATGCTGGCTTTAAAGAATCAAAACCGTTTTCGACGTCTGCTTAATGCATTGGAGAATGGCTGGGAAATTGAAGAACCGGTGCTTATCCGTGCTCCCTGGAATCTGAATGAAGAGACGGGGGGCGTATACCATTTTGTCCTGCGAAATCGCCGCGAAGATAAAACCAGCCTGTTCAGCTTGCCCCCTTCCCCCGAACTTCTGCAGTTCCTCGCTACGCGGCGCATTACCGTTACCGCGGTATAGCCACCTGCTTTACCGGCAAACCGCAAGGAACACCCCTGCTCCTTTCTCCTCGTACAAAACAGCAGACCACCTTCACCCCACCGGGCGACCCCAAGGGTCGCCTTTACAAGTTTTCACCTGGGGCTGGTACGAGGGGATGGTCTGCCTCCTTATATCTTACTTTCGTACTGCCTTCCTGCTGGGGTTTGTCCAGAATTCCTAAAATTCTGGACAAACCTGGGGGGATTCGGGGGGAATCCCCCCGCACCCCCCTGTCTGCCCAAAATTTTTGGACAGACTCTCCTGCTGTGTTACCTTGTCTGTAAAATTTTCTTAACCTATCCTTTACGTACATTTAACCTTATCATAAACCTGTGTTAACAGCCCCCGGTTATAGTGAGCAACTGAACGGGGCAAATGGCCTCCGTACCCAATTAACAAATTTCTTGGAGGAGACTGCATCTTATGCAAACCAAACGCTGGTTCAATGTGGCAACTATTCTGCTGTTTGTCGTTGTATCGGGACTGCTGGCCGCCTGCGGCGGGTCGACCGCACCCACAGCCGCACCGCAGGCCCAACAGCCGGCTGAGCAGGTCGACCAGCCGACGGCCCAACCCAAAATGGAAGAAAAAGCCGCCACCCCTGAACTCCAGGTGGCACCGGTTTCGGCAGTGTCTGGTGGGGTGGTACTGCCGGAAGTAGACCCGCTGGCAGTGAGTGGAGACATCATCACCGCGGGGAGCAGTACGGTATTCCCCCTGAGCGAACGGATTGCGGAACGCTTTCAGGATGAGGGGTTCAGCGGGAACATCACCATCGACAGTATTGGCAGTGGGGCCGGGTTTGAGCGGTTCTGTGTGGCCGGGGAAACGGACATCAGCAACGCCAGCCGGGCGATAAAGGGGAGTGAGGTTGAGAGTTGCCGGTCGATAGGGCGAGAGCCGATAGAGTTTCGTGTAGGGACGGATGCCCTGGCAGTGGTGGTGAACCAGGAGAATGACTTTGTAGAGGATGTGACGCTGGAAGAACTGGCGCAGATATTTTCCACCGCGGAGAAGTGGTCGGATGTGCGGCCGGAGTGGCCGGATGAGCCAATACAGCGGTTCATCCCGGGGACGGACAGCGGGACATTTGACTACTTTGTAGAAGAAGTGTTCGACAAGGATGAAGAGCCGATACTGTCGGCCAGCAACACGCAGTTGAGCGAAGATGACAACGTGCTGGTGCAGGGGGTGAAGGGGTCGCCATATGCGGTTGGCTTCTTTGGATATGCCTACTACAACGAGAATGCCGATGCCCTGAAAGCGCTGGCAATAGAAGGGATAGCGCCAACGGAGCAGAGCGCGGAAGATGGAAGCTACCCGCTGGCCCGCCCGCTGTTCATCTACTCGACGGCCCAGATAATGCAGGAGAAGCCGCAGGTCGCCGCCTTCATTAACTTCTATCTGACCCACGTCAACGAGGAAATTCTGGATGTGGGCTACTTCCCGGCCAGCGAAGAGGCCCTCAACCAGGCCAAAGCCAGCTTCCTGGCCGCGGTAGAGCAGTAAGCTGGTATCGCTCCCCGCAATTGAATAATCCAGGCGGGGCGTAGAAGCCGGTCTACAGCGCCGTACACAGCCCCCTTCCCGCCTCAAGCGGGAAGGGGCGTTGCTGTGCAGAAGGACAGTCACTTGAAACAGGTCAAAAAAATGCAGAAACTGGAATCGTTCTCTCTGGTCCAGAAAGAAACTTCAACAAATACTCTTTTGAACACTTTGCGCTGCCGACTGCGGCCCGGAGAACTGGCGGTTGAAGCCTTTCTCTTTTTGGCCGCGGTCATCTCTATCTTTGTCACCATCGGGATTGTATACGTGCTGGGGGTAGAAACCTGGAGCTTTTTTGGCCGGATAAACTGGGAAGACACCAACAAACAGTTGGCCCAGCCGGTTGGCCCGGCAGATACCCGGCTGGTCGTTACCGAAAGCGGCAGTCCCATCCCGGTCGGGGCCATTATCCGGCTGGATGACGAAATAATGCAGGTCACCGCGGTTAAAGGTAATCAACTGGCTGTTCAGCGGGGGCAGGAAAACACCCTCCCCGCGCCGCACAAGGAAAAGCTGGACATCTACGAAGGGGAGCGGGTAGTGCTGTGGGAGTTCTTTACCGAAACTCGCTGGGAGCCGCAGATTGGCAACTTTGGCGTTCTGCCTCTGCTTAACGCCACCCTGATGACCAGCGCCATCGCTATGCTGGTGGCCCTGCCGTTGGGATTGGCCGCGGCTATCTACCTCAGTGAATATGCCGGCCCCCGCACCCGCAGTATTCTCAAACCGGTGCTGGAAGTGCTGGCCGGCATTCCCACCGTGGTGTACGGCTACTTTGCCCTGACCTTTATGACCCCCCTACTGCGGATGATTTTCGGTGATGATGTGGTGCAGATTTACAACACCGCTTCTGCCGGGATTGTCATCGGCATTCTGGTGATACCTCTGGTCAGCTCGATGAGTGAGGACGCGCTCAGCGCGGTGCCCCGCGCTTTGCGGGAAGCGGCCTACGGTCTGGGCGCCACCCGGCTGGAAACCGTACTCCAGGTGGTTCTGCCCGCGGCCGCGTCGGGGGTTACGGCGGCTTTCATTGTGGCAATTTCGCGGGCCATCGGCGAAACGATGATTGTCGCCATTGCCGCCGGCGCCGGCCCCAACTTCACCTTCAACCCCTTTGAAGCCGCCGAAACTATGACCGGCCACATCGTCCGCATCAGCGGCGGCGATTTGAGCTACGACTCCATCGACTACAACAGCATCTTTGCCATTGGTCTGACCCTCTTTGCTCTCACCCTCACCCTGAATATCATCAGCCGCTACGTGGTGGCCCACTTCCGGGAGGAGTACGAATGAACCGTGTTTCGACGTTCCCCCAAGAAAGCCAACTGCGCCGCCTGCTGGCCCGCCGAAAGAGAATCGGCTGGCTGTGGCAGGTCGTTTTTCTGCTGGCAACCATCCTGGTGGTGCTGTCGCTGATTGTCTTGCTGTACAATATCGTTGTTGGGGCTTTTGGATATGTGATTGTTCAGGATAAGGTCAGTCCCCAGGAGATTGTGCAGACTTATACCGATACCCCGGAGGCCGCTCTGCACACCCTTTCTGCCGACCAGTACCGCTTTATCCTGGAGCAGAATCTGTCCAAAGGACTGCTCCGCCGCCTGAACAGCGAAGCACCGCTGACCGAACGCTCCCGCGAGGAGCTTTACCGGCTGGTGGTAGAGCGGGTGGTCAAGCCGCGGGTGGTGCAGAGCTACTCCCTTGTGGATTCTATCTTTGAACGGGATAAAATCTTTGCCGAGGCCGCCGCTTTGCCTCACAGCCGGGTGGAGTTCCGGCGCTGGCTGAACCTGGATTTCCTGACCGGCAAGCAGGCCAGTGTCCCGGAACTGGCCGGGGTGCGCACCGCGCTGTTGGGGTCGCTGTGGGTGATTGCCATCACCGTTGTGGTGGCCCTGCCGCTGGGCGTGGCCGCGGCCATTTACCTGGAAGAATACGCGGCAGTGGTGGCGAATCCGTGGCTCCGCCGGCTGAACGCCGTCATCCAAACCAATATCAACAATCTGGCCGGTGTGCCTTCCATCATCTACGGCATTCTGGGACTGGCAATCTTTGTGCGCGGCCTGGAGGCATTTACCAGCGGCGCGGCCTTTGGCGCCACCGCTGACGGCGCTACCGCCAACGGGCGCACTATCATGTCTGCCGGGCTAACCCTGGCCCTGCTGATACTGCCGATTATCATCATCAATGCCCAGGAAGCCATCCGGGCCGTACCCCAGTCTCTGCGGCAGGCCAGTATGGGGCTGGGGGCCACCCGCTGGCAGACTATCTGGCATCACGTTCTGCCCTCCGCCCTGCCGGGCATTCTGACCGGCACTATCCTGTCCGTGTCGCGTGCCCTGGGCGAAACAGCCCCGCTGGTGGTGGTCGGGGCATCCACCTTTATCACCATCGACCCGGACGGCCCCTTTTCCAAATTCACCACCCTGACCATCCAGATTTACCAGTGGACGGCCCGGCCTCAGGACGAATTCCGCAATATCGCCGCCGCGGCCATTATCGTTCTGCTGGTGCTTCTGCTGACCCTCAACGCCGCGGCCATTCTGCTCAGAAACCGGTACAGCCGGCGGCTGGTCTAAAGGAAATTGGAGAAAGGACAGACCAAATGAACAACGGAACATACGCCATCGAACTGCAGAATCTCAACTGCTATTACGAAACCTTTCGGGCGGTAAAGGATGTCAACCTGCAAGTCAAGCGGAACAGGATTACCGCCTTTATTGGCCCTTCGGGGTGCGGCAAGAGCACTGTTCTGCGCGCCATCAACCGGATGAACGACCTCATCCCCGGCGCGCGCGTCGAAGGGCAGGTGCTGTTCAAGGGGCAAAATCTGTACGACCCCGCCGTAGACCCGGTAGAAGTGCGCCGCCGCATTGGGATGGTCTTTCAGAAGCCCAATCCGTTCCCCAAAAGCATCTACGAAAATGTGGCCTGGGGAGCGCGCATCAACGGCTTTAAAGGCAATATGGATGAACTGGTGGAGCAGTCTCTGCGGGAGGCCGCCCTGTGGGACGAGGTCAAAGACAAACTGCACCAGAGCGGTTTGAGCCTGTCTGGCGGGCAACAGCAGAGGCTGTGCATTGCCCGTGCTATCGCCATCCGGCCCGAAATCATCCTGATGGACGAACCCGCTTCGGCCCTGGACCCCATCGCCACCCTGAAAATTGAGGATTTGATGCGCGAGCTGGTCAAAAACTACACCATCATCATCGTGACCCACAATATGCAGCAGGCCGCCCGCGTTTCGGATTACACCGCCTTCTTTATGATGGACCGGGCCGACCGGGCCGGTATGTTGGTGGAATTCAACGAAACCGGTAAAATATTCACCAACCCCACCGACAGGCGTACCGAAGATTACATCACCGGTCGGTTTGGATAGGGGGCTAAATTTCAACAGGATTGGAGAACAGAAAAATGACCCGCAAGAAGCGAGTCCTCTTTTTGTGCACCGGCAACTCTTGCCGCAGTCAGATGGCCGAGGGGCTGGTCAACCATTTTCTGGGCGACCGCTGGGAAGCCTTTTCTGCCGGAACAGAGCCGGCGGGGTATGTACACCCTCTGGCGGTCATGGTCATGCGAGAACTGGGGGTCGATATTACCGGCGGGCGTTCCAAGTCGGTGGAGGAGTTCCGGGAGATGGCCTTCGACCGGGTCATCACCGTGTGCGGTGACGCGGCCGAAAACTGCCCGGTCTGGCTGGGGCCGGGTAAAACCACCCACATCGGCTTCCCCGACCCGGCCAAAGCCACCGGCTCCGAAGCCGAACGGCTGGCCGTTTTCCGGCAGGTGCGGGATGACATCCGCCGGCAGGTGCTGGCCTTTCTGGAAGCCGATTGACTCGCGGCCCCTGCCCCTGAGTTGGCGAAAATCCCACTTTCCCGTATCATATCTCCATCACACCGCACCAACAGGGGGTTGTATGACCGGCTTTGTGCCGCGTCCCCAGATTCTGGAAACACCGCCTGCTTACCACGGCGCGCTGGACTTCGCCGAGCTGGAGCAGTTGGGCCTGAATCCCGATGACATTGTGGACTTCAGCGTCAACAGCAACCCGTTTGGCCCCTCGCCTCGCGTCCGGCAGGCCATCGCCGCGGTGCCCCCGGACCGCTACCCCGACCGGGAATCGCTGGCCCTCCGCCGCGCCCTGGCCGGCCGGCTCCACCTGCCGCCCGACCACCTCGTCACCGGCAACGGGGCCGCAGAACTGCTCTGGCTGGCGGCTTTTGCTTTCCTCCGCCCCGGCGACCCGGTCCTCATCCTGGCCCCAACCTTTGGCGAATACCACCGGGTTTCCAGCCTGGTGGGCGCAGACATCCACACCGTCCGTGCCCGCCCCGAAGATGATTTTGCCTTCAACCCCCGGCTTGTCCAGTCCGCCCTGGCCCGGCTCCGGCCCCGGCTGGTCTTCCTGTGCAATCCCAACAACCCCACCGGGCGGCTTCTGCCGCCGGATACCATCGCCGCCTGGGTGCAGGCCAGCCCGCACACCCTTTTTGTGGTTGATGAGGCTTATCTGGCTTTTGCCGCCTCGGCGTCGTCCGTCCTCTCTCTCAAGGCAGACAACGTACTGGTCATCCGTTCCATGACCAAAGACTACGCCCTGGCCGGCTTGCGCCTGGCCTATGCCGCCTCCACCAACCCCAGCCTGGTTGCCGCGGTAGACCGTGTCCGTCCGGCCTGGAACGTCAGTGCCGTGGCTCAGGCCGCCGGACTGGCCGCCCTGGCGGACGAAGCCTATCTGCACCGCTGTCTGGTCGACCTGCAGACCGCGGCCCAGGCCCTCAAATCCGGCCTGTCTGCCCTGGGCCTGCCCGTTTTCCCCTCCGACGTGCACTTCTTCCTGGTCCGGGTTGGCTCCGCGCCCGCCTTCCGGCAGGCCCTTCTGCGCCAGAACCTGCTGGTGCGCGATGCCACCTCCTTTGGCCTGCCCCAATTCGTGCGTATCGCCGCCCGCCGGCCCCAGGACAACCGGCGTTTGCTGGACGCGGTTCGCGGGTTGCAGATACCGGCACAATGAGGAGCTGATGATGACACCAACCGCCTGGATACTGCTGGCTCTGGCCGGCCTGGTTATTCTGGCCCTGCTGTTTGCCGTCCATCGGTTGCGGAAAACCATCCGCGAGCAGTCCATTCACCTGGCCCGTCTGACCAACCGCCTGCATTCTGTGCAAACAGAACTGCGCCAAATCAATGCCCGCCGCAAAAAACTTCTGGCCGCCTCTACCCAGGCGCTGATGATTGTCGAAAATGATTTTACCGTTTCCAGTGCCAACCGCACCGCGCGCCAGCTTTTCGGCAAAAAGCCGGAAAAGAAACCATCCCTGATGGCCTGGACCCATCACTACCAGCTTCAGGACCTGGTGGAGCGGACCCTGCAGGGGGAGAAGATACCTTCAATTTATTTCCAGAGCGGCTCCCGCTACCTGGAGGCCCGCGCCCGGCCAATCAAGCACCAGAAGCAGATTGTCGCCGTGGCCCTGGCCGTCCACGACGTGACCGAACTCCAGCGTCTGACCCGCATCCGCCGCGACTTTGTGGCCAATATTTCCCACGAACTGCGTACCCCGGTCACCTCTATCCAGCTTTTGGCCGACACGCTGAAAAAGGGTGCGCTCAAGGATACCAAAATGGCCCGCCGGCTGGTCGAAAAAATCTCCGCCCAGGCCGACGCCCTGAACCAGATGGCCCAGGAGCTGATGGACCTGTCGCTCATCGAATCCGGACAGATGCCGCTCAAGCTGGGCCTGTACCCCTTGCACAGCATCGTCCGCACCCAGATAGACCGCTTTTCTCCCTTTGCCGAACGGCGGAAAGTGACCCTGCACCTTGATGTGTCGCCCGGCATCACCGTCCTGGCCGATGAAACGATGGTCGGGCGGGTTATCGGCAACCTCCTGCACAACGGCATCAAATTTACCGACGCCGGCGGGCAGGTGACGATTTCCGCCGGCCCGGCAGACATTACCACCGACCCGGAAACCGGCTCCTGGGTCACCGTCCGGGTATCGGATACCGGGGTGGGCATCCCGCCGGAGGAAATTGGCCGCATTTTTGAACGGTTCTACAAGATTGACCACGCCCGCGACCGGAAAAAATCCGGCACCGGGCTGGGGCTGGCGATTGCCCGGCACGTGGTCGAGGCCCACGGCGGGCGCATCTGGGCCAAAAGCGACGGTGTTCACGGGACGACTTTCTTCTTTACCCTGCCGGTGGAGGAAAACGGCGTACCGCAGGTGATGGAGCAAACCGGTGATGGAGCCGAGGAAGCATAAAACCGTCTTCGTTTCCGTGCGCAGTGCGCGGCACCGGCAGGCCGCGCTGCAGGCCGCGCCCGATGTGCTCGATGTGGTTCTGCTGTTCCAGCCATCCCCCCCTGAACTGCGCCGCCATCTGGCCGGGGCGGAATTTCTCATTTCGGAGCGCCGGGGCCGCATCGACGCCGACCTTCTGCGCGCCGCACCCGGCCTGCGGCTGGTTCTGCGGTTGGGGTCGCTGTGGTATGATATTGACCTGCCCGCGGCCAGTGAGGCCGGGGTGGCGGTCTGCTGGTGGCCGCTGGGCGGGGTTATCCGCGTGGCTGAGCACGTGGTTCTGCAGATGCTGGCCCTGGGCAAGCGGCTGACCGAAAGCACGGCGGTCGCTCAGGAAGCCGGGCCGCACTGGGGACCCAGCCGCAGAACCGATGAAAATACCTTTGCCTACAACTGGACCAACCGGCAGGACCTGCACGGTCTGTGGCAGAAAACGGTCGGCATTCTGGGATTTGGTGAGATTGGGGTCGAACTGGCCCGCCGGCTGGCCGGCTGGGGCTGTACAGTGCTGTACCACAAACGCCACCGCCTTCCGGAAGCAGTGGAGGCCCGGTTGGGAATACGTTTTTCGGATAGGGCGCAGATTTTTTCGGATAGTGATTATGTGGTCAATCTTCTGCCTTACAGTCCGGACACGGATTTGTCGCTGGGCCGGGCGGATTTTGCCCGGATGAAGCCGGGCGCGTATCTGGTGAGCTGTGGAAGCGGCAGTGTGATTGATGAGACTGCGCTGGCGGAATTCATTCGCCGGGGGCGGCTGGCCGGCGCGGCCCTGGACACCTTTGAGTGGGAGCCGCTCCGCCCGGACAATCCCCTGCTGGTTCTGGCCCGGCAGGGCGGCAACGTTTTGCTGACCCCCCACATCGCCGCCGGCGACACCGCCGCCGCGGCAGAAGAACGCCGGCAGATGTACACCCCTGTCCTGCGTTTCCTGGCGGGAGAGCCTGTGCCCAACCGGCTGGTCTGATGGTAAATTTTGAATGATGAATGATGAATGATGAATGAGCTTGCCGGGCAACCACCGGGATTGTTCCTTGCTCCCTTGCTCCCTGCTACCCGGCTACTTTGCTACCCTGCTACCCT
The DNA here is from genome assembly GCA_003694775.1 of Chloroflexota bacterium. Lineage (GTDB taxonomy): Bacteria > Chloroflexota > Anaerolineae > 4572-78 > J111 > J111. The sequence goes on from RFJV01000104.1 coordinate 9,882, forward strand.
GCTACCTTGCTACCTTGAAAGGAGAAAACCAACATGCGAATCGTATTCTTTGGCGCCGGAGGCGTTGGCGGGTACTTTGGCGGACGGCTGGCCCAGGC
>RFJV01000591.1 GCA_003694775.1 Chloroflexota bacterium
CCGGCCAATCGGGGCGGGTGTTTCTGTGTTTGACGGGAAGAAGGCTAGTCGCGGAAGAACGGCTCGATTTCCACCATATCTTCTTCGCTGGGCAGGGTTTCGACAAAGCTGATACGATGCCACGGTATTAAAACACGGGTGGCTTCTCTTTCAATGTAAGGAACTGCCTTGCCGGCGCGAGTTCTGGGGTTGGTGCAGATAAGAAAAGCCGTTTCCGGCGTGGGAAGCGAATCAATTTCTGCGACGATGGGGTCGGCATTCATGATGTGGACGATGACCGTAATTGCCATAGATGAGCCTCCGGGTTTAGAAGAATTCCACCTCTATCAGCAGTTTGCCAAGCTGAAGCTGGTCGCCAGGGTGGAGAACCTCCGGCAGGTAGGGGGCCAGACGCTTGCCGTTGATAAACGTGCCGTTGATACTGCCCAGGTCTTCCACCACCACCACGCCTTCGCGCTTCAGAATACGGGCGTGGCGGCGAGAAACGCCCTTTTCCAGGCCGTTGTCGTTGGTTAAATCGAGTTCCGGGAAAACGTCGCTGGCCGGGTCGAGCCGGCCCAGATGGATGGCTTTGGACAGAGAGGCCTCCACCACCCGTCCGCTGTCGCCGATTTTTAGCCGTATTCCCAGCGGTCCGGTGCCCTGGGTCACCGGGCTGACTTCGTGCTCCTCTTCGCCTTCGCCGACCCAGCCGATTTCATCGGTTCCGAGGGGGTCGGTGCCGCGGCGGTCGTCTTCCAGGAGATAGGTTCCGCATTCACTGCAGAACAGGGTATTGTCTACGTGAACCGTTCCGCAAAATGGACACTTAATCACGGCGAATCTCCTTCGGCAAAATGGATAAAGCGCGGGTGCCGTACCGGATTTTCTTCCGGCCCTCGGCGGACAGGTCGCCGGTACGGGCCAGCCGCCCGGCTTCCAGCAGGGCGGCCCGGGCCAGGTCGGTTTCGCCAAGGTTCAGCAGGCGGGTGGCCATAGTTTCCAGCCGCTGGGTGGCGGCGCTGATTCGTCCCTGGGCAAGGTCGTCCATTGCTTTTTCCTGCATCTTGAAGATTGCCAGTTTGCCCAGGGCAGTCACAATGGGCGGCGGAATGGCCACTCCGGTATCGCGCGAGGGGACAAATTCGGCAAAGATATCAATCCACTCCCAGCTCCGGCGGGACTCCTGTCCCGGCAGGTCGCCCTCTACCGTAATGCGGGCCACCCGCTTGTTGCTGGGAACAGACTCCGATTTGATACGGAATTCCAGCACAATGGATTTACCCTGTCCGGTTGCCAGGGGGCCAAGCACGGCTTTTTCTGCCCGCACGTCGAGGCGCTGAATGTACGGCACCAGTTGGAAGGCTTCTACCAGGGTCACCCCGTTGGCGGGGTTGATGCTCATGGTCAGTTCGCGGGCCACCACACTGCTCAGATTGCGGATGGTGGTTTTGAAGACATCAACCACCTTGCGGGGGGAGTCGATATAGACCGATGTGCCGCCGGACACCGCGGCCATCTGGTCCAGAAGCTGTTCGTTCCAGTCCGAGCCGATGCCCATGGTAGTCAGGCTAATCTGGTTCATTCCGGCCCACTGGGCCCGTTCCAGGCATTCCTGCTCGTCGCCGTAAGTTTGACCATCGGTCAGCAGAATCAGATGGTTGACCGATTCCGGGGTGCGGTGCTTCTCCAGTTCATGCAGGCCGGCCAGCAGGCCCTGGAGCATTTCGGTGCCGCCGCTGGGCTGGATGGTGCTGGCAATGGACTTGGCCATAGCCTTGTCGATATTCTTCTGGCTGGGCAGGATAACCTCGGCCCGGTCGCTGAAGACGACCAGGGCCAGGGCGTCATCCGGGTTCAGACGGTCGATAATCTGGCGGGCGCCTTCCTTGACCTGCTGAAGCCGCATACCCTGCATCGACGTGCTCCGGTCGAGGACCAGGCACAGGTTGAGCGGCAGGCGAGAAACCGGCAGGTCTGTCGCCGGGGCAATATCCAGCAGGACATACAGGGCCTGCTCCTCGATGCCCAGCAGTAACTGCTTGTGGCTAACGATAGCCCGCAGGCTGATAGCCGACGATTTGTCAACCCCCTCGGATTCTCGCAAATGGTCATACCGGCGGCGCTGTTTCGGGTCCGAAAGTACTTCGTAGGCTTCCTGGATTTCCTGAAACAGCCGGGCCGCTTCGGGACTGTGGTTGACATCGGGATGGTATTCCCGCACCAGCTTGCGGTATGCCTTGCGGATTTCGTCTTCCGAGGCATTAATGTCAACTCTGAGGATGTCGTAATAATTCTTGTCTAGTCTCATCTGTTTACCCGGTAGACGGGGCTCCTTCCCCCATAGTCACTATTATAACTGATATGTTATCTTCTCCGCCATTTTCGTTGGCCTTGTTGACCAGCCGCTGGCAGGCTTCCTGGGGGGTTGCCGCCTGCTGGAGGATTGCCTCCATATCCGGCTGATGGACTGCTCCCCACAGACCATCACTGCAAAGCACTAACGAAGCGGCGTGAGGGATGTTCTGAAAATGAATGTCAACTTCTACGGTGTCGCTCTGGCCCAGGGCACGGTATAAAACATTTCTGCTTTCCGCCGGCTTTCCAGATGAGACATGGCCCAGTTCTTCCATTCGCCGGGCCAGGGAATGGTCGGTAGTGATTTGCTTCAAAACGCCTTCTTTGAAAAGGTAGGCCCGGCTATCGCCCACATGGGCAATATAGGCGCTGTGTCCCAACATGACAACCGCGGTGAGGGTGGTTCCTCCTTCTGGGGCGGCTTTCCTGACCGCTGTATTGGCGGTTTCGACAGCCTGGACCAGCAGTTCATTCAACGGCGGGGCGGCAGGCTCTGCAGGGTTATGGTACAGTTCCGGCAGATAGATATTCTGCAGAATGTGGGCCGCCGCCGCCCGTACCGCGGCCTGGCTGGCCTGTGCGCCTTGTTTGTGCCCGCCCATACCGTCGGCAACGATGTACAGCCCGGCAGTTTCTACGGTGCCGGCGAATTCCAAAACGGTGCAGGTGGCAAAAACCGTATCCTGGTTTTCCGTGCGGACCCGGCCTATGTCGGTCAGGAGGCCAACTGCCGGGCCTGGCGGAACGGGGGGAGGCGGAAGCTGTGTCGGTTGGTTGTCGACATTCTCTGGGCTGTCGGTCATCATCCCCTCGTATAAAAGGATGAAGGCGGAACAATCAGCTCGACCCGCCTTTTCCGGCGGTCAGGCCGGCAGGGCATAGACATGATGGTCCATAGCGCCGATGTACACGATGCCATCCACGATAATGGGCGAGGATGGGATAGGCTTGTCGGTTTTAAATCGCCAGCGCAGTTTGCGGTCCCGGCGATGGATGCTCAAAACTTCGCCGGCCATTGTCCCGAAGTAAACAGCTTCTTCGGTGACAGCCGGGGTCGATACAATGGGCGAGTTGGCATTGTACTTCCAGGCCACCCGCCCGCTCTTCAGGTCGATGGCGTACAGGTGTTTGTCGGCAGAGCCGATATACACCAGACCATCGTAAATCACCGGGCTGGAAATGACCGCCTGTCCGGTTCTGACCTGCCACACAGAATACCCGGAACTGGCATCTACCGCGTAAATATGCCAGTCCGCGGAACCGACCACCACCAGTTCCTTGTCCGGGCTGAGAGCCGGGCTGGAGGTGACATTGCGGTTGGCCCGGAATTTCCAGCGGGCAGAACCGGTAGACAAATCGAGGGCGTACAGATGCCCATCTTCCGAGCCAATGTAGACCAGCTCCTCGCCCAGGGTGGGGGTGGAGCGCACCGGCCCCATAGCAGTAAACCGCCAGATAATCCGGCCCGATTGGGCATTGATGGCATACACCCGGCCATCATCGGAGCCAAAGAAGGCATGGTCAAACTCTACCACGGCGGACGAACGGACTTTGCCTTCGGTAGGGCATGTCCAGGCGAGCTGTCCGGAGGTGGTGATGGCATAGACCACCCGGTCCTCGGAGCCGAATATCAGAAGGTTTTTGTACAGGGCGGGACGGGTGGCAATTCCGCCCTCGGTAGGGTACTTCCATTGAAATTTGCCGTTTTTCAGGTTCAGGGCGTAGACGTTGTTATCGTACGCGCCGATGTACAGGTTTGCCTTGTCGGCCACGGGCGTGGCCCGCACCTCATCCTCGCATTTAAACTTCCAGATAGGAAGAATGGAATCGCTCAATTCTTCCCCCGGCTGGCCGGCCGCGCCGGGCATGGGTGGAACCTGCCCCGGCGGATAGGGGGGCGGGTAGGCCCCCGGATACGGTTGCGGCGGATAGCCGTACGGCGGGGGATAGTACGGTTGTTGCGGCGGTGGGTACGGCGGAGGCTGGGTCGGCGGGACACCACCGCCAGCCGGCGGTGCTTCCGGGGCCGGCTGGTCGGCCAGATACCGGGTAGCCGGCGCGCCTCCACCCACAGCGCCGGCCTGCCTCTGCTCTGTGCCGTCCTCGCTTTGGCGGGGATTGTTCAGGGCAGACAGGGCCGCCTCAAGTTCCTGCTTCACCTCCAGGGCACTCTGGTAGCGCTTGTCCGGGTCGTACTCCAGCATTTTCATAATGATGTCGTTGGTCATCTGGGACAGCGCCGGGTTCAGCAGGCGCGGCGGTTCTTCATGGAAGGTAAACGGCGGCTCCAGCCGCGGGTCTCGCTTGGTCAGGAGATGGTGCAGGGTGGCTCCCAGGGCATAGATGTCGCCACGCGGGTCGGCAATGCCTTTGTACTGCTCCGGTGGAGAATATCCTTCCGTGCCTATCATCGTGCCCTTCTGGCCGGCATCGAAGACTTTGGCAATCCCAAAGTCAATCAGGGCAATGCGGTTGTTTTCCTTGCGGAGCATAATATTGGACGGCTTCAGGTCTCTGAAGATGATGGGCGGCTTGCGGGTGTGGAGATAAACCAGCACATCGCAGATTTGAATCGCCCAGTCGAGGACGACCTCTTCCGAGAGCATCCCTTCGGTATTTTCCAGGATGGTCTCCAGGTCCTGCCCGTCCACATATTCCATGACCAGGTAACTGCGGATACCTTCGGTAAAGAAATCGGAGATGGTGGGGATACCGGGGTGGCGCAGTTGGGCCAGGATATTGGCTTCACGCTCAAAACTTTGTACAGACAGCCGGCGCACCTGCGGGTCGGGCGCGGTGCTAATCATCTCTTTGACCGCGCACATTCGTTTGACCCCCTTAAAACGAAGGTCACGGGTAAGATACACGGCCCCCATTCCCCCCACGCCCAAAACCTTGATGACCTCATACCGGTTCTGCAGAATCGCGCCTTTGGGGAGAATATTTTCGCTCAGGTCGCTGTCGCCGGTTCCGTGTGAGCGAGGGTCTTCAAAGTTCTGAGTTTCTAAAACCACGGCAGACTCCTGTCCGGACAGACGAGGTTTCTTGTCCCTTGTTTATTATATCCTCAGCGGGTACGAAATGCAACCATTTTCTAATAAAAGGTACGCCTCACAACCCAGAAGGATTATACTACAGCCCCTATGGGCAAGTCAACCGCCCCGAAGGGGTGAGAGGGTGGGTATGTTTCAAAGGTTTGACGAATTGACGAAAGCGGGTACGTTTTGGATGTTTCCGTTACCTGGTCGCTTCGTCCAAA
>RFJV01000105.1 GCA_003694775.1 Chloroflexota bacterium
CCATGACCAGCTTCTGCCATTTACACTGTCACAGTGAATATTCCCTGCTCGATGGGCTGGGCCGCACTGCGGACCTGGCCAGGCAGGCGGCCAAACTCGGCCAGCCGGCCCTGGCCCTGACCGACCACGGCGTTATGCACGGCGCGGTGGAGTTTTTCCGCAACTGCAAAAAGCACGGCGTCAAGCCGGTCATCGGCATGGAAGCCTACCTCACCCTCTACGGCCGGCCTATGGACGGCACCGACCCCAACAAGGACAAGGACCGCCACCACCTGCTCCTGCTGGCCCAGAATATGACCGGCTACAAAAATCTGCTCAAAATTGCCAGCGATGCCCAGCTCAAAGGTTTCTACTACAAACCCCGCATCGACGCCGACTATCTGGCCGAACACGCCGAGGGTCTTATCTGCACCACCGGCTGTATGGCCGCGGAAATTCCCTCCCTGCTCAACCCGGAAAATGGACGCCCACCCCAGCCGGAACTGGCTCTTCAGCGGCTGATGTGGTACCTGGAAGTCTTTGGCCGGGAGCGGTTCTTCATTGAACTGCAGGAGCACAGCATCCCCGCCCTGACCCAGATTAACAAAACGCTGTTCGAATGGGGCAAAAAATACGGCCTGGAGTTCATCGTGACCAACGACGTGCACTACGTCACCGCGGCGGACGCCCAGGCTCACGACACCCTCTTATGCGTGCAAACCAACTCGCTGGTTGACCAGCAGAACCGCATGCGCCTGTCCGACTTTGGCTACTACCTCAAGAGCGAAGAGGAAATGCGCGCCCTCTTCCGCCCCCTGGCCGACCTGCCGGAAAGCGCCTTCACCAACACCCTCAAAATTGCCGAAATGTGCGAGGTGGACCTGGAAGACAAGAGCTTCCACCTGCCCGACCCGTTCGAGCCGCCCGCCGCGCCCATCGAACTGAACGGGCGGCCCGCGGTGACGGTCTCTTCCCCCCCGGCCACCGCCGCCGACGCCCTCTTTGCCGACCGCTCCCTGCCCTGGCTGGCCCAGATTCCGGAGGAATACATCACCGCCAGGGATTACCCCGCGGCTCTGCGCCACCTCACCGAACAGGGCCTCCGGGAACGGTACGGCGACCGGGCCGACTCGCCGGAAGTGCAGGCCCGCAAAGAGCACGAACTCAACATCATCAACAGTATGGGCTTTGCCCCCTACTACCTGATTGTGTGGGACCTGTGCCGGTACGCCCAGGCCCGCAATATCTGGTGGAACGTGCGCGGCTCCGGGGCCGGCTCCATTGTGGCCTACGCCATCGGCATTACCCTGATTGACCCTCTCCGCCACAACCTGATTTTTGAGCGCTTCCTCAACCCCGGCCGCGTCTCCATGCCCGATTTTGACCTGGACTACCCCGACGACCAGCGGGAATATATGATTGACTACGCCCGCCGGCGCTACGGCGACAAGCGGGTCGCCCAGATTGTTTCCTTTGGCCGGATGAAAGCCCGCGCCGCCATCCGCGACGTGGGCCGGGCCATGAACATCCCCCTGCCGGAAGTGGACCGCATCGCCAAGATGATTTCCGCCATCCCCGGCAAACCGGCCACCATCGACAACGCCCTGGACCCGGAGCACGAGTTCTTCTCCCCGGAGCTGAAACAGCTTTACGAAACCGACGACCGCATCCGCCGGCTGATTGACTCCGCCCGCCAGCTAGAAGGCGTGGCCCGCCATTCCTCCGTCCACGCCGCGGCCGTCATCATCACCGACCAGGACCTGACCGAATACGTGCCGGTGATGCGCGGCCAGGGCGCCGTGGTCACCGAGTCGGTCACCCAGTTTGAGTTTCCCATCTGTGAATCCATCGGCCTGCTCAAGGTAGACTTCCTCGGCCTGTCTACCCTGACCGTGATGCGCAAGGCCTGCGAGCTGATTAAACAGCGCCACGGCCTGGAGTTCAACCTGCACAACCTGCCGATGGACAACCCGGAGCTGTTCAAAAAGCAGTATCCCCACTTCCCGCCGCCGGAAAAAGCCTTTGAACTGCTGGCCAAAGGAGACGTCACCGGCGTGTTCCAGGTGGAAGGCTCCGGCATGCGCCGGGTGCTGACCGACATGAAGCCAACCCGCTTTGAACACATTGTGGCCGCCATTTCTCTGTTCCGGCCCGGCCCGATGGAATACATCCCCACCTACATCGCCCGGATGCACGGCAAAGAGCCGGTAGAGTTCAAGCACCCCCGCCTGGAACCGATTCTGGCCGAAACCTACGGCATCATCGTTTACCAGGAACAGATTATCCAGATTGCCTCCCAACTGGCCGGCTACGCCCCCGGTGACGCCGACCGCATCCGCAAGGCGGTCGGCAAAAAGAAAAAGGAAGAAATCGACGCCCACCGGGCCAAGTTCATCAAAGGCGCGGTGGAAAACGGCATCCCCAAAGAAACCGCCGAAGCCATCTACAGCGATATTGAATTCTTCGCTCGCTACGGCTTCAACAAGGCCCACGCCGCCGACTACGCCCTGGTGACCTGCCAGACCGCCTACCTCAAGGCCCACTTCCCGGTGGAATACATGGCCGCCTTACTGACCGTTGAACGGGGGAACACCGACAAGGTTGGGATGCTGGTGGGCGAGTGCCGCGCGATGGGCATCGACATTGTGCCGCCCAATGTCAACTACGGCGGCATCGAATTCATCATCGAGGAGCAGGACGGACAGTCCCCCCGCATCCACTTCAGCCTGAGCGCCATCAAAAATGTGGGCGAAGGGCCGGTGGAAACTATTGTCCGTGCTCGCCAAGAAGGCGGCCCCTTCAAGGATATTGACGACTTCTGCAACCGGGTCGACCTGCGGCAGGTGGGCCGCCGCGCCCTGGAGTGTCTCATCAAGGTGGGCGCGCTGGATGATTTTGGCGACCGCCCTACCCTGCTGGCAATTATCGACCGCATGCTGAACCTGTCCGGCTCCACCCACAAGGCCGCCTCGGTGGGTCAGCTCAGCATGTTCGAGATGGAAGCCTTCGACGCGCCGCAGACCGGCTCCATCATGTATCCCCTGCCGGAAGTGGAGCCGGTCAGCCGGAAAGAAATGCTGGCCTGGGAAAAAGAGCTGGCCGGCGCGTACCTGTCGGCCCATCCCATCCAGAAATTTGCCGCCGACATCAAGGCCTCCGGCAGTACTTTCATCAGCGAACTGGATGAAACCGCCCACGGCAAAACCGTGCAGGTGGTGGGGATGGTCAGTTCGGTGCGCCACCACCAGACCAAAAAGGGCGACCCGATGGCCTTTGTAGAAATCGAAGACCTGCACGGCTCGTGCGAACTGATTGTCTTCCCCCGCGCCTACAGTGCCCATAAAGACCTGCTGGCCGAGGGCAATCTGGTAGTAGTCCGGGGCAAGGTAGAACTGCGCGAAGGCCGCCCACCGCAAATCCTGGTCGATTCCATTTCCAACCAGATTACCACCTACCGCCCCGCGGCGAACGGCTCGGCGGGCAATGGACAGCCCCAAGCCAACGGTCACCCTGCTCCTCCCCCATCCGTCGCCGAACCGACAATGCCTTATATGCCGCCGCCTCCCCCGCCTCCGCCGGAAGAAATGACGACCACCACCCGTCCGGCCCCGGCCCAACGCCGCCTGCATGTGGTTCTGCGCCGCACCCGCAACCTGGCCCAGGACCGCCACCTGCTGAAAACCGTCTACAACCTGCTCACCGAACAGCGCGGCGAAGACCGGTTTACCCTTTATATCCCGGATGGCAAGCGGAAAATTCGCATCGAGTTCCCCCAACAGACCACTCGCCACACCGCCCACCTGGAGCAGAGACTCATCCAGCTTCTGGGGGCCAAGTCGGTGTGGGTGGAGTGACAATGAAACCGGGGTTGGGTTAATATTGACAGATTTCTTTATTTATCCTATACTGTGCCCGGACCAAATTGAATAGCGGTTATCCCACAATCGAAGTGGGGAAGGCCATTCCCCGGTATTTTCCCCGCTTCTCCATATTTCCGGCGAACCAACGGAGGGCTGCCAGTTCTGGTAGTCCTCTTTTGTTTCAGCCCAGTTACCCAAATTCCACTTCCACGGAGGATGTCACTCATGGCAAACATCAAAAAGACCAAAGGTGTTATTGGTATTCTCACCGGCGGCGGCGACGTGCCGGGATTGAACCCCGCCATCCGGGCGGTCACTATCCGCGCTCTGCGCGAGGGCTACAAGGTCATCGGTTTCCGCCGCGGCTGGGCCGGCCCCATTGAAATTATCCGGGAAAAGGGCGCCGACAACAGCCAGTGCTACATGGAACTGACCGAGGAAATCGTCAACCGGGCCGGACGCACCGGCGGTACATTCCTGCATACCTCCCGCACCCGCCCCAGCCATGTCAAAAAAGACGACGTTCCCGACCACCTGAAAGACACCTACCAGGATGAAGTCAACGACCTGACCCCGGAAGTCCTCAAGAACCTCGACTACCTGGGCATCGACTACCTGATTCCCATCGGTGGGGACGACACGCTGAGCTACGGCGTGCACCTGTACAAGCAGGGGGTCAAGGTAGTGGCCATCCCCAAAACGATGGACAACGACGTGCCCGGCACCGATTACTGCATCGGCTTCAGCACCTGTGTCAGCCGGACCATCGAACTGACCAACAACCTGCGCACCTCTGCCGGCTCGCACGAGCGCATCATGGTGCTGGAAGTATTTGGCCGCTACGCCGGGTTTACCGCCATGCTGCCCACCATGGCCGGCGCGGCCAACCGGTGCGTGATTCCGGAATACAAGTTCAACATGGAGCACCTCACCGAACTGCTGGTGCACGACCGGAACAAGAACCCCAGCCGCTACTCCATCGTCCTGGTTTCGGAAGGGGCCATGTTTGAAGGCGGCGAAATGGTCTTTGAAAGCGAAACCGCCGATGCCTACGGTCACCGCAAGCTGGGCGGTATCGGCGACCTGGTTTCTTCGGAAATCAAGCGGCTGTCGGCCAGGTTCAACAACGGGCGGCAGGTCAACGTGATTAACCAGCGGCTGGGCTACATGGTGCGCTCCGGCAACCCCGACGCCATCGACTCCATTGTGCCGATGGCCTACGGCAACCTGGCCCTGGACCTGATTCTGCACGGTGTCCACGGGCGGCTGGTCGTGCTCAAGAACGGGCGCTACGACAATATGCCCCTGGATGTGGTCACCAGCACCAAGAAGCTGGTCAATGTAGAACAATTTTACAATACAGAGCGTCTGCGGCCTTATTACAAGAGTTTTGAGATGAAGCCGCTGTTCATTATGACCAGCGAGATGGAATAGATGGGAATACGTAGGGCGACATTAATGTCGCCCTACGGGACTATTTTTTACGAGGAGGAGCAGTATGCATATCGGAATTTTAACCGGCGGAGGAGACGTACCCGGCCTGAATCCCTGCATCAAAGCGGTAGTCAACCGGGCGGTGGAGGATGGGCACACGGTGCTTGGCATTCGCCGCGGCTGGCGGGGCCTGCTGAACCTTAACACCGATGATGAAGCCAGTATTGAAAAATGGCTCCTGCCGCTCGACCCGCAGGTGGTGCGCACGGTTGACCGGACCGGCGGCACATTCCTGCACACATCGCGCACCAATCCCAGCCGGGTGCGGCCCAAAGAAATCCCCGAATTCCTGCGCGGCCCGGACTGGTCCCCCGAAGGCGAACCCAAAGACTTTACCCCCCACGTCCTGAAAAATCTCGACTTCCTGAAAATCGATGTCCTCATTGCCATCGGCGGTGACGATACCCTGAGCTACGCCCACCGGCTCCACACCGAGGGCTTTCCCATCGTTGCCATCCCCAAAACGATGGACAACGATGTTTACGGCACCGATTACTGCATCGGCTTTTCCACCGCCGTTACCCGGAGTGTCAACTTTATTCACAACCTGCGCACCAATGTTGGCTCGCATGAGCGCATCGGCATTATCGAGCTGTTTGGCCGCAACTCCGGCGAAACATCGCTGATTTCGGCTTATCTGGCCGGGGTAGACCGGGCCATCATCTCCGAAGTGCCCTTTGACCCGGAAAAACTGGCCCGCTTGCTGATGGAAGACAAGCGCAACAACCCCAGCAACTACGCCATTATGACCATCTCCGAAGGAGCTTCCATGATTGGCGGCACCATTGTGGAGTACGGCGAAGAAGACGCCTACGGCCACAAAAAGCTGGGCGGTATTGGAGCCATCACCGGCGATATCCTGCGCCAGATTACCGGAGAACGGACCATGTACCAGCAGGTAGCCTACCTGATGCGCTCCGGCGCACCCGATTCGGTGGACCTGATGGTTGGCTTCAATTTTGCCAATATGGCTATGGACCTGATTCAGCAGAACAAATTCGGGCGGATGGTGGCCCTGCGCGAGGGCAAATACACCGACGTGCCGGCCAACATCCTGTCGGAGGGGGTCAAGCGGGTAGACGTGGACGAGCTGTACGATGTAGATGCCTACAAGCCCAAAGTCCGCCACGTCCACGGTAAGCCGATGTTTCTGTATTAGACCAGGCAAGCAGGGCAGAGGAGCAAGACGTGGAACAACTACTCCACAGACAGCCGGTGCGGCGGGGTATTCCGCCGCACCGGCTTCGCGTTATCGCGGGTCGAGGTTCTGGGCAAGCCAGTTAGATAAGCGTTCCCTGATAATCTGTAAACGCTGGGAGGAAATTTTCCCAAGCCGGGCATTCACCACATTTGGAGAAACTGTAGCGATTCTACCAAGACGTACCACCGAACGTACTTTCAACCCGGACATTTTATAGTCTGCATCAGAGGGAGAAATAATTTCATCAAACCCCGGGACGGCCTGATAGAGGCGAGATGAAACAAGCGCTAACAGCAAATCGGAATGAACTCCCGGTGCAACGGCAACAACCAGTGCCGGACGCAGCTTTCCGGCCTTTAAATCAGTTCGCGGAAACCGAATAAGAACGATGTCCCCAGGTGTCATGGATGGTAAATCTCTTCAGCATCATCCAGAGAGTACTCAACATCTTCTTCTCGGAAAAACTGCTCAAGCACAAAATCCTGCCATTGATTGCTGTCCCAGTCAGCATAAGGTAACGAAATACCGCGTCTCGCCATAACAAAAAAAGTGAAATCGGCAATCTGCTGAACGATGTCGTCCGGAAGCTTATCAATTTGCTGATGCAGTTGCTCGCGAATAGACTGCGCCGTCATTGTTTCACCCCATTTCCGCGAAAGTCGGCGGCCTGCCTGGCACGCTTATCTCCAGAGTTATTCTATAGAAGCCGGCTGTAATAGTCAAGGAGAGAACGGCCCCGTACTACGAAAACTCACCGCACCTCCACCGCCCCCATCTCCACAAAATCGCCGGCCGGCTGTCCGGTGCCGTCCAGAATCAGCAGGCGCGGGCCATCCGGCGGCAGGTACATCCCCACCCGCAGGCTGTACCGCCCCGGCGGCAGGTCCGACGGCAGGCGCAGGTCGATGGGGTCCAGCACCACCTCACCGGGGAGCCAGCCCGTGGTTGGCTGTTTGCCCCGCCTGCCCGGAACCCGGTCGTGCTGGGCCACAATCTGTCCCTGCGCGTCCACCAGATGCAGGAACACGTAGTACAGCCTGTCCATCTCGCTGATACCCTGCCAGTAAAGCTCAAAATGCAGTAGACACCCTTCCGGTGTTTCCGCGCACTCGCTCAGGCTGACCTGCAGATTCCCCGGCGCGACCATCTGCGGGCTGTTGTAGCCCAAAAGCCGAACCTTGTTTTCCAGGTTGGTCTCCAGCGGCAACTGCACCACCGGCAGGTCGAACACCCGGCCTTCCTTCTCCGTCACAGTCAGCGCGTGCAGGTCGACCTGCCGGCCCGCGGGCCACAGCCAGCGGCGAACCGCCAGCCGGGAGCCGTCTGCTTTGCGCCAGCCCAGCCGCACCCGCACCGCATCGTCGCCGGGCGGCGCGCTGGCCGGCAGAACCACATCCACCTGGTCCCGGACGAACTGTCCCGCCGGCCACGTTGAGGTGGGCGCCAGCCCGTCCGCGGGGACGTGCTCGTAAGTCCGCAGGACCCGCCCCTGCCGGTCGACCAGCTCGACCAGGAGGGTATAGTCCTCCGCCGGTTGGGTGCGGGCCTGCCACAGCAGACGCACGGCAAACCCCTTGCCCTGCCCCACCCTGGCAACGCTGTAATTGTAGTCCAGCAAATCAATCTCCCCGCCAAATGTCACCGGAAGCCACAGCCGCTCCGATTTGACCGGGGTATCTGCCGGCGGCGAGATGACTTCCACCTGGCCCAGGTCCAGCACCACCGCGCCGTCGGGCATTGCCCACGGCTGTTTAGCATCGGTGTAAACGGCCACCTGCAAGCGGTACACGCCCGGCAGTGTGCCCAGCGGCACGGGGACCGGCATATAGCCCAGCACAAACTGGCCCGCGGGCAGGGTCTCTTGGGGGAACCAGCCGCTGAGCAGGGCGTCATCCAGTTGGGCCACAATATCGTCCCCGCGGGTCAGGCGCAGGGAAACCGTGCTCTCCGGCGGCAGGTCGACCAGCGTTTGCCAGGCCAGCGCCACTCCAAAATCCTGCCCTCCGACTGCCTGGGCGCGGTAATCTGCCCCCAGCAGGCGCAGACGGTCGCTAAAGACGGCGTCCACCGGGTGAGACAGCGGCGGCAGGAGGCTCTGCGGGTCGGCGGAACGGGGGGCGATGCGCACCAGCCGGCCCCAGGGAATGAGCCGGTAGCGGGTCTCAATACCGGCGGCCCAACCCTGAAGCGGCCCGGCAATGTACAGCGTGCCGCCCGCCTGCAGATAGTCCTGCACCACCGCCTCGGTGGGGGGATACAGGCCGCGCAGGTCGGGGCGCAGTCCCTCGGCGTACTGCATGTACCAGAAGGTAGTCAGGTCGCCCCAGTGGGCCAGCAGGGCCGCGCCCGGTTCCAGAGGATGGGCCAGGGCATCGGCCCAGGCCTCGTAATGGGACCGGTCCCACTTGTGGGTGAGCCGGTTCACGCTGTAAGCGGCCTGCGGCTGAACGTAGGCCAGCAGGAATCCGGCAAACAGCAGGAACAGCAGGCCGGCGGCAGGTCGAACCGGCAGAAAAGCCGCGGCCAACCGCCAGGCCAGGAGCAGGGTAAAGCCGGCGAACAGGGAGAAAATCAGAAAAGAGGGGTGCAGGAAGGCGGCCTGTTCGCCCTGCCCGTAGGTCAGCACAAAGGGGATGGGCACGGCATACAGCAGAAACAGGGGCCAGAACAGGCGGGGACGGCGCACGGCCAGCCCCACTGCGCCGGCCAGTCCAATCAGGGCCAGCGGCAGGGTGATGTTGTCGACCAGCAAGGGCAGGTAGACCTTCACAAAATCAGCCGGCAAGCGGCCCCAGTTGGTCACCACCCCGCCGGTAAAGTCCGCGGCGGTAAAGTAGCGCACCCAGCCAGACAGGCCGGAATGGTAAAAATCGGCCAGCAAGCCGCGACGGATGGCCTCCTGACGTCCGTATTGGGCGATGAGCTGTTCCCCGCGCAGGGGGACGTAAAGGTACAGCAGGCCGGGCAAAACCAGGGCCAGCACCACCTGAGCCAGCCCTTTCCGGTTCAGGGCGGGCCGCAGGTTGAGCCAGACCAGCAGAACCAGGCCGGGAATGAGCAGAACGGTGGTGCTGTGCACGTCAATCTGCAAGCCCAGCAGGAAGGCGGGCAGAAGCAGGTCGCGGGCGGAGACCGTCCCCTGCCGGGGAAGAAGACGGGCCAGCAGGTAAAGCACACTGCTGTACAGCAGGATGTTCAGGGGATAGATTTTGGCCTCGGTGGCCCAGCGCCACACCGTAGGCAGGACGGCAAAAGTCAGCAC